>NZ_DASTAT010000069.1 GCF_035712445.1 Oligoflexus sp.
GGGGATTATGTGGGACCACGGTCTTCCAGTTCGCCATGGAAGGCTTGTCGCGGGTCGTTTCCATCACCTGGAAATTCTGGGCGTTGGAGTTGGTCAGGATATAAAGGCGATCGCCGCCATCCTCCACGGAATACTCCAGCCCACGAATACGCGGCTGGACCAGGGTCGGCTGGGACTTGACCTTGTCACTCGGAAGGAAATGCACCTCTGAAGTCGTCGTGCTGGTCGAGCTGATGAAGAGGAGTCTTTCGCTCAGACTCTTGCTGACCGCGACTTCGAAGGTCGTATCCTTTTCTTCGAAGATCAGCTCGCTTTTGAGTTCACCCAAGGTGCGGCGCAGGATCTGATAGGAGCGCAGCGTGGTCGGGTCCTGCCGGGAATAGACGATGGTCTTGCTGTCCTCGGCCCATTCGAAGTTGCCCTTGGTCTTTTCCAGCGAAAGGATGCGCTTGCCGTTCTTGCGATCATAGACCTCGATCGTATAAAAGCGGCGACCCTGGGTGTCCACGGCATAGGCCATGTAACGTTCATCCGGGCTGAGCGAGGGCGCGGTCATGGAAAAATACTTGTGCCCCACCGCGCGCTTATTGCCGTCCACGAGGATCTCCTCAGGCCCTTCCATCGAACCTTTGCGGCGGCAGTAGATGGGATATTCGCCTTCACCCTCGGTGCGCGTGTAATAGGAATAACCGTGATGGGAATAGGGCGCGGATTGATCGTTCTTTTCAATCCGGCCTTTGATTTCCTCATAGAGTTTCGCCTGGAGTTTTTCGGTGTCCTTCAGCACGAATTCCGTATAGGCGTTCTCGTCCTTCAGATGCTGGATGACCTTCGGGCTTTCCCGATCGTGCAACCACATATAGGGATCGATACGAACGTCGCCATGTTTTTCCAGTTTTTTCTCAATGCGCGTCGGTTTCGGAGGAGGCATGGCCAGACCTGTATCAAGGGTAAGACCGACTAACGCCAGAAGCAGAGGAATACGAGCAAGCATCGCAATGACCTTTCCTGTCAAAAACCAGCTGCCATTGCTAGCACAGGAGGGGCGTTTTTTCCAGCGGGCATTACTTCCAACGGTTGTGGAGCCAGAAGTAGTGCTCGGGGTATTTGCGTACCGCGCCTTCGACGACCCGATTGAAAAGCTCGGAATGCTTCAGAATATCTTCGCTGCGGCTTTCGCTGCTCACCAGGTTCAAGGCGGGCTCGAATTCCAGAAGATGCTCGCCAAAGGCCGTGCGGTGCATATAGCCAGGAATGACGGGCGCGGGGCGACGGCTCCAGATAGCCGCAAAACTCGTGTTGGTTTTGGCAGGTGTTCCAAAAAAAGGCAGGCGCGGTTCGCCGGGACGGGCCTGGTCGATGACGAAGCCCACGATTTCCCCGCGGTCCAAAACCTCGCGAATGCCGCGCATGCCATCGCCTTTGCGGTCACGACGGATCCAATAGAAACCATTGTTGAAACGCAGACGCTCCACAAAACGATTGGTGCCCTGGCCGCCGACCTTCTTCACCACTACATAGGCCGGTTTAAAAGTCCGCGTGACCTTGGCGCCCATGGCCTCCCAATTGCCGAGGTGAAAGCAGAGTATGTAAACCCCGCGGCCCTCAGCCAACGCTGCACGCAGGTGTTCGCCACCGCGCACCTCGATGCGGTCGGCGATCGGCTTTCTTACGGATATCATCGTTTCGAATATGGTCAGGACAAAGTTGAGCACTGACTGACGGGCTATGTGTTCGCGTTCCTCGACGCTTTTGCTGTCGCCAAAAGCGATGCCGATGTTCCGCAGCATAACCGAACGCCGCACGCGGAGCAGATCAAAGGCTACGAAGGTAATGAGCTGAGCGAGGCCGACCAAAATGCGATTGGGCAGCCGGCTCAGGCTTTGCGCCAAAGCGGTGAGAACGTGTTCCACGCCGTATCCTTATCAGTCATGGGAGTCTTATATCTTTTACCCATAAAGCTTTTTGGACGGTTTTGTCCAGCAAAAAAACCGGAGCCGCGCAGAGCTTCGTGATCGGCGATCGTTTGACCATCTTTGATGCTGTGTTCGTTGAATACTCATGTCTTCACACAGGTCGCGGACCTGGCGCGAGACCGGCGGATCTTGAATAGCGGCGGTCTGCTTTGCTGGAAGCAGGCTTCGCAGGACATGCCCGTGGCTATCGGAGCATGGACCGAAATCAGAAAAAACCATCTGGCGCCTTTGGGTTTGCAGATCGCCATTGAATCAGGTACTTATGTAGTAGCATCCTCTGGACTATTGTTAACAGAAATCAATAAGCTTGAGTCGCGTTTTCAACAGCCCTGAATTGGAGTTGATTGCGGGCACAATGTGAACGCATATGCTGCGCATTGCAGTATTCCACAGGAGATTATCGCTGTTTCGCAACCTAGGGAGCAAGCATAGCGAGCGATCCTTGTTTGAAAGGTCTGCCCAAGGAATGCCTTATCTAAATTGGATGATCCTGGCCTTTATCCTTCTTCTGACCGGCCATAGTCCCGGCAAGGACAACCGTTATCGATTTTGGGCGGGAGATATCCCGCCTTATTCATTTGTGGACGCGGGGCAGAAGTCCCAGGGAAGTCTTTATCAGATCTTTCAAACGCTGGTGACGCGAATGGGATATGACAGCAAGGTAGAGATCGTGCCCTGGAAGCGGGTTTTGATGGAAACCCAGAAAAATTCGCCCATCCTCTTCATACCGGCCGCTCGCAGCCCGGACCGTGAGAAGCTTTATCAATGGATCGAACCCCTCATGATCGAAAGCTTCGGTATTTTCACCCTGCCTGGACGAGAGCAGGATATGCAGAATAAGGAACGCGTTCGTGAGGCGCGGATCTGCACGCTGCGGGGATCGGCGACCGAAGAGTTGGTCAAACGGCATCAACTATCACGTTTGGAAGTCGTAGCTACGAATGATACTTGCGCTCGCCTTTTGAAAGCAGGTCGCGTGGAAGCCTGGCTGGCGGCCAGGCGCGCCGCGTTCGCGTCCTATGCACAGGTAGGATACGATCCCGCGGAGCTTCGAGCGGGACTCGTCCTGGAAGAGTGGCCTCTTTATCTCGCCGCGTCAAAGGCCGTCCCGGAAGCGGATCTGCAGCGCTGGAAGCAGGAGATTCAGAAAATGAAGAGCGACGGGACTATGGAGCGATTGCTTCGCTAAAATGCATTCCACTTTTTTTTTGAATGGCCATGCTCCTTAAATTCCTGTTTTCTGATGACAACGTGATCAGGAAGGAGATTTTATGAGGCAAGGCATGCAGTCCGGTCTTTTACTTCTGATGCTGGCGAGTCAGGCATCCGAATTATCCGCGGGGCCGGTCAATAGTCCCGGTTCCTATCCCTTTGCCAAGGCGTCGTCGCGCAATGATAGGGTGACGCTCGGTAACCTCAAGAGCCTCGTGTATTGGCAGGAAAAGGGTGTGGAACGCGCAGGCCTCGTTCCCTGGCGTCAGAGTTGGTCCAGGACGGAGCGATTCACCGGGGGCATTGCGGAAGCTTCAGAACGGAAGTCCGGGGCTCCTGCGGCCATCGCTTGCGCTGGGGATGAGACGCAGATTTTCCACCCCGAGCGAAACCCGGCTGCGCCGGCGGGTGTTTGGAAAAATGCTGAAACGCTGGGAACCGGACCCCAGGGCGCGCGGCGCTGTGCCATGCAAAAGACTGGTGCTTTCGCTGAGTTTTTCCCGTCCCGATCCACTCTTGTGCTCAATCGTACGCAGAGTTTTTCGATTCCCTCTGGATTTCAAACGTCGGAGCTTCTGGCTGCGGGCGAGGGCTTTATGCTGATGTCGAGCAGCAAGGCACTGAGCTTTTATCTTCGCGATGCAAAATGGGTGATGTCGTCGGTATGGAATCACGGAGTCTCCAGTGTGGGCCCGGACACCCGCTGGGATGGTCAGGATCGTTTGCTTTTGAAGGCCGATCCCGACGGCTATGCGCTTGCGAGTATAAGAAGCGGCAGTGACGGTCCAAGGCTTTCCCAGGTGCAGCGTCTTCCTGTGAGTCCCTGCGAGACGGACCAGGTCTGTGGTCTTTCCCTGGCCCAGGATGAATCGTGGCTTCTGAGTGGATACTGGGGTCATTATCTGGGGCGCGGGCAGCAGTTCATGCGGCTGAATCTTCCTTTATCCGTGGAAAAAGGCGCCGGAGCGGTGGCCATAGCTCATGCGGGTGCGGGAGGGCGTTTCACTTATCTGGGATGGGATGATGGGGATCAGGGAATACTGCCGAATCTGCCGCAAAATCCCACAGAAACAAGGGCGCAGCCCGATCGTTATATGACCTGGATCAAAAGGGATGATGGCGCTGTTCAGATGGAAGTATGGAATGGACCTTTGCCGGATGACATTCCGCGGCATTGGCTCGCGTGGGAACCGGGTTATGAATGGAGCTTTGCCGATGAACCCATGACCCGCGCCGCGGCTGATGACCGCTGGTGGCTCGATCGTCTGGGCGCCCAGGCTGCGTGGACCAGGCTGAAAGCCGCCGGTATCAGGCCCGCCCCGGTTCGCGTGGCGGTGATCGATAGTGGAGCGGATCCAAGCCATCCCTGGCTTCAGGAGCAGCTGGATCGGAAGGCCCGGGAAATTCCGAAGAATGGCCTGGATGATGATGACAATGGATATGTGGATGATGTCTGGGGCTATGACTTTGTCGAAGAGGATGCGGTCCCGCAGGATGACTTCGGTCACGGTTCGCATGTGGCCGGTTTGATGATCGCGCGGAAAGGTGATGATATTCGCAATCCCGCGCCGAACCTTTCCCTTATGGTGGTGCGGGCCCTGGATCGCAGTGGCAAGAGCAATAGCATTGACCTGGCGCGGGCTCTTTATTATGCGGCGGATAATGGAGCTGAACTGGTGAACTGCAGCTGGGGCGGAGGACCGGATACCCAGGCGCTACGGGATGCCTTCGCCATGCTGCGGGAAAGGGGAATCCTGGTCTTTTCATCGGCCGGGAACGATAGGCTCGATACCGATAAAAGTCCCGATGTGCCGAAGAAGTATTCGGGTGTTGTGTCGGTGGCTGCCAGTGATAAGAATAACAGGCTCGCCGATTTCAGCAGCTACGGAGCGAATTCCGTGCGTTTCATAACGCCGGGTGATGCGATCGTCAGTACAATCCCGGGCGGAGCTTTTGGGGAAAAATCGGGAACCAGCATGGCCTCACCCTTGGCTGTGGCGAGTTTTGCGCTGCTCTGGGGCGCGGTTCGGGATCTGGAGCCAGAACTGGATAAAGCCCGGCAGATCGAAAAAGTCGATCGCCTTCTGTGTGAAACGGCCGAAGCCCAGGGTGTGGAAAAGCGTTCGCAGTGCGGGCGCATTCGGCTGGATGTCAGTGTGGAAAAACTTTTGAACGGAAAGGAATAGGCTTCGGATGATGGAGACCCACGAGATGAATTCCATGCTGCGCTTTTTGGAACGCTACATGGAGCCGACAGAGGATGAGATCAATCTCGTACTCAGTACGAACAGGGTAAAGGCCTTCAAAAAGAATGAAACCATCCGCAGCTTCGGGTCGGCGTCCCGCGAGGTTTACTTCGTGCTTTCGGGCTGCGTCTATTCCCTTTACAGAGGGCATGAGGACCTGGTCGTCGGTGAGGTCTTTTTCACGGGCGAGCCGGTTCTTATTCCCGCGAGCGAGGAGGGGGAAGACTCCTTATATGAAATTCGCTCCGTTGGGCCTACGACACTTGCCGTTTCGATGGCGGATGAAGTCGAGCAGAATACACGCGCCTTCCCCCGGTTCGAGCGGGTCTGCCGGCTTTTTGCCGAGGAGATGCTGGCCCGTAAAACAAGGTTTCACGATCATCTGCGCCGGCTCTCGCCCTTGGAGAAGTATCTTTACGTGTTCAAGGAAAGACGGCAGCTCATTCTTGAGGTGCCCCAGCATCTTTTGGCGAACTATCTGGGGATGACGCCGGAAACCCTGAGCCGTGTGCGCAGGCAGATCGCGACGGGCGAACTTGATTTGAATCAATGAACTGGCCTTGAGCCCCTTGTACACTGGCCCTACAACATTGTGCTGGCTGACAGAGGGGTGACCATGAAGCGAGGGATTTTGTGTCTCTGTATCTTAAGCCCGGGATTGGCTCTGGCTGACGTCCAGGGTTCCCGGTTTTTCGTCGGAACATCGGCTTTTATGCTGTATAACCTGGATCAGAGCACAGACTACCCTCCGCATTTCTATCAGCTGAACTTTGGGTATCAGCTGACGCCCAAGGATGTCCTTTCCCTGGAATTCATCACCTGGCGTTATTATGCTCCGATGGCGATTCTGGGCAACTCCGAGAATGAGGAGGATAACTTTCCCGGCTATGTGAAGGTCGTGGGACCGGCGCTGGCCTATCAAAGGTTCATCGCCTGGGGTTTCTATACCGCGCTGCATAGCGCTTTTTTCCAGCAGAGTTTTTGGAATGAAGAGGACGTGAAGATCGGTACCGGACGCCAGCTGTTCTTGACCTTTCGTCTTGGCTACCACCTGTCCTTTTATTCTGATAAACTTTTCCTCGAACCATCCCTTGCGATGACCCACTGGCCGATCAATACGGGCTTGCCTGAGGATTTTCAAGTCCAGGAAGATAAGTGGCGTAAATATCAGTTCGAACCAGGACTGCATATGGGTTTTGTTTTTTAAGGATAGGATGAAGATTCATGAACAGTCAGCGCGTTCTCTTGCCTCTAGTATTTCTGCTGGTCAATGCGTGTAAAGGCGGGGGAGGCGGATCGTCCAATGACACCACAACCACGCCGCCCTCGAATTCGAGCGGCACGACCGGCGATGAATTCCTGACCAATTGCCCGGCTTCTTCCTCGCTTATTGAAACAACCGAATGGACCAGCTGTCTTGAAGGCAAGAGCCTGACAGGGACGGAACCTTTTACGAACAAGGCCTGTGAGCTGAAAATAAAGGCGAATGGAGCTTTCGATTATCTGCGTGATGACGCGCTTGCGATCTCGATTACCGAGCGCAGTACCTGGCAAAGTCCGAATGGGACCTATCAGAATGCAAACACCGGATCCACCCGGATCTTCCTCGCCGGCATTGCGCCCGACCTGCCTGCGGTCGCCGGCGTGGCGCGCGTGACACGTCTGAATATTTCCATCTTCGGAACGGCAGGCCAGCAGGATAAGATCGAAGTCCAATACCTCGACGCGGACCTTGCACGGCAGACGTTCAATTGCAACGTGTCCTTGCTTTGAGTCAACACAGCCTGCCTAAAGAAGGAGTCGATAGGCGGGATTCTCGGTTTCCCTTTTGAAGGGGTAGCTGATTCTTTGCAGATGCTGTTCGAATTCCAAGCGCTCGTCCCTGCGCACTTCAAAGGCAATCAGCACGCGTCCGTAATCCGCTCCATGCGATCGGTAATGGAAGAGCGAGATATTCCAGCGGTCGCTGATCACGGCCAGGAAATCAGCCAGGGCCCGCGGTCTTTCGGGGAAGACGAAGCTATAGAGTTCCTCTTCGATCGCCAGCGGTGCGCGACCACCGACCATGTGCCTCACATGTTCTTTCGCGAGTTCGTTCTCGGTCAGATCCTCGACGTGATAGCCTTGATCACTGAGTTTGCCGAGAAGGCGCTCCTGATCCTCGATGCCGTGAACGGAGAGCCCAAGGAAAATATAGGCCTCCGGCGTTCCGTTGGTGCGGTAATTGAATTCCGTGATCGCCTTGCCGGCGAGGATGCTGGTACAGAATTCCTTGAGCGCCCCGGGACGTTCCAAAAGGCGGATGGCGAGCAGGCACTCGCGACCGGCTCCGGTCATGGCTCTTTCTGCGACGAACTGCAGGCGCTGAAAATTCATGTTCGCGCCTGAGTTGATGGTCACAATGTTTCGACCCTGGGTGGGGTTTTGCCGTAAAAAAGCCTTCGCACCGGCCCAGGATAAGGCTCCTGCCGGCTCGACGATGGTGCGCGTTTCGCTGTAAATATCCTCGATGGCCGAACAGATTTCATCCGTTGAAACCTTGATGAAGCCATCGACGTAATCCTGGGCCACAGCAAAGGTATTCTCACCGACCTGCCGCACCGCGACACCATCGGCGAAGACTCCAACCTGATTCAGCACCACGCGCTTCTGCTCATCAATCGAGCGGGTCATGGCATCACTATCGATCGGTTCCACGCCATAGATCTTCACGGCGGGATTCAGGCTTTTGATATAGATGGCAAGACCAGCCAGGAGTCCACCACCGCCGACCGGAACAAAGACATAATCCACCTCGGGACAGTCTTCCAATATTTCCTTGCCCACTGTCCCTTGGCCCGCAATCACAAGGGGATCATCAAAAGGATGAATCATCTGCGCCCCCAATTTTTCCACGAGCTGCAGACTGTGATCGTAGGCCTGCGAATAGTGATCGCCGGCCAGAACGATTTCGGCACCAAAGCGCGCCACGGATTTAATTTTGATATCCGGTGTCGTGGTCGGCATCACCACCCACGCCGGCATTCCCAGAATGCGTGCGGAAAGCGCCACGCCCTGACCGTGATTGCCCGCCGACGCGCAGATCACGCCTTTGGCCCTTTCCTCTTTGGGAATGGCGGCCATGCGGTTATAGGCTCCGCGAATCTTGAAGGAAAAAATCGGCTGCAGGTCTTCGCGTTTAACGAAAATGGAATTGCCCCAAATCGAGGAAAGGGTGGGAGCCTGTTCCATTGGAGTACGTTTGGCCACATCGTAAACGCGAGCTTTGAGTATGTCTTTAAACAGCGATTGTTCCATGGGAGCCTCGGGTTAAACTGGGCTCATCCTAACACAAGGAAGGGCGGGGCAAGGGAAGCGCTTTCCGGCAGGGGTTGCGATTTCCCGGCGAAAGCATACAGCCCGGTTGGAGAAAGGCTACCGGGCCGTGTTTATTCAAAATGACGCATCAAGGGTCAGAAGGCGGCGAGGCGAAACAGAGGCAGGGCTTTTACCGGGTTAGCGTGCATGAAGGAGCCTCGGGCCGCTGCCGCCTCTTACGAAGCCTTCAGCTGCTTCGGAACGGGGCGTATAGGCAGCGAGATGCGTTTGAATCCGCGGCGCTGCGGCATCAGGAGCGAGCCATCCCAGGGCTTATATTCGATGTGCGAGCGGGTCTTTTGGTTCAGGGTCAAAGAACGCTCGGCGATCCGCGGTGGATTGGGAAGGACCAGGGGCTCCAGCGGAAACTCTTCATGGATGAAGTCGCGCAGGTCCTCGGGCGACAGCATATCGCTACGAATCAGATAGAGCTTGACCGGCTTGGTTTGTCCCGCGAAGGTGCGCGAGCCGAGATAGATCAGCTCATCGGGCCTTGTGGTCAGATGCTCGATGAAGCTTTCGGTCATGATGATGTTGGAACCCGGCAGTCGATGCACGAGCTTTTCAATGCGATGCAGAAGATCGATCTCGTTCGAGGTCGTATCGAACGATTTCTGGGTGACATCCCCGGCCGGCGTCTTCAGATGGACAGTGTGCACATCCACGACCGCATCATGCGCGGCATGCAGAGCGATCCCGCATTCCAGATCCACATGATAGACCTTATTGAGGCCGCGCAGAGCCACCCGGAATTCACGGGCTGCAGCCAGCGCGGCTTCGCCATAACCACGGATGCCGTCCATCAAACCAAAGTGCGCATAGGCCGAGTCCCCGGAATGCGACTCGCGGAAACCGCCATGACGCATGATGGATTCGGAAAAGAGCTGAATCACGGCCGCGCGCAGAGGCTTGCCATCAATCGTGACATCATGAATGCGACTGGAACCGATGATATCAAAGGTCACGCCCACGAGATCGCGGCGGATCGGGAATTTCAGCTGCGAGTTCTGCAGGGCCCAAAGAACGAAGGGCGGCACCCAGCATTCGAGTTCCCGGCGCATTTCGGTTTCGCGGTGACGCGCCAGTTCCAATTCCAGACGGGCTTTCTCCAGATCCATGGCCTGACGTTCCAGCTCCTGGCGCTTGTGTTCCAGGTCGGCGAGGATCTCTTCCTTCTGCCGGTTGACGCGATAGTATTCGATGGCCTTGTGCAGGGAACTTTCCAGCTGCTCGGGCTCCCAGGGCTTTTTAATGTAGTCGAAGACCTTGCCTTTGGTCACCGAACTGATGACGAGGTCTTCGTCGGAATATCCGGTCACGATAATGCGGACGGCCAGAGGCACGAGCTGGGCGGCGAGCGCGAGGAACTCCACGCCCTTCATTCCCGGCATTCTTTGATCGGTGACGATGACCCAGGGATCGAGTTCCTTCATCCGGGCCAGTGCTGCCAGAGGATTGTCAAAACAGTGGACGGACCAACCCGCATCACAGATCGCATCGAAGACTGTGAGGTTGTTGGCTTCATCATCCACATAGACAATCACGGGCTGCATGCCGGGGCACCTCCCATGGGGTTTTTAGGAAGTGTGATGGTGAAGGTCGAACCGCTTTCCGTATTCGGATCCAAAAGCAGCGAACCGCCGTGGCGGGCCACCTCTTTCCGCGAGATATGCAGTCCAAGGCCTGTGCCTTTGCCCACATCCTTGGTCGTGAAGAAGGGATCGAAGACCTTGTCGCGGATATCCCGCGGCACGCCCGGACCATCATCATGCACTTTGAGGCAGACGGCATCCTGCGCCGCTTCCGCTGAAATCTGGATCAGGCCACGATCGCCGATGGCATCGAGGGCATTGATCACGAGGTTGACCAGGACCTGGTTGATCGCCGCTCCATTCACGGCCACTTCGAGATCATCCGGCACATTGATTTCCACCTTCACGCCCTGGGGCACGCGATTATTCAGAATATTCATGGTGGAGCGGACAAGGTCGATGACCCGGTGCTCGCGCATGCTCGCGTGATTGAGCCCCGAATAGGTCCGCAGGCTATTCATGATTTCAAAGGTGAGGCGCAGGCCTTCACCCATGACGTTCAGGAGTTTATGGGCCTGTTCACCATATTCAAAGTTCGCGCTCTTTTGAAAGAGGCGCCGCAGAGGCGTCAAGGCACCGTTGACATAATTCAGTGAGTTATTGATTTCATGCGCGATCCCGGCCGCGACCATGCCCAAGGACGCCATCTTCGAGGATTGAATCAAATCCGCCTGCGCTGTCCGCAGGGAATTGAGTGCCTCTTCCAGCGCCTCCGTCTTCGCGGAAATCTCGGCGGTTTTCTTGATGACCTCGTCTTCCAGATGATGCCGGAGATAATCGCGTTCGCGATAGGCTTCCGTAATCCGTTCATGCACATCAAGGGCCAGGAAGGTCACACCACCCAGGACTCCGATCGAGAGCAGCACCGGCCCATGGACCAGCCCCAGGACGACCAGCACATCATTGCCGGAAATGAAAATGAAGGAACTGAGGCTCAAAATCTGCAGAATGAAGGTGCGATGAATGCCCTGCCGCCGGGATCTTTGCATAAGGTTATAGAAGCCCATGCCCATGACCCCGAAGAACGTTCCAAAGGGAATCGTTGTACCCAATTGAATCACGTCACCCGTGGTTCCCAGCGAGATGATAAGAACCGCGAGCACGACATGCGCACAGTAAATGGCGAAGGCTTTTTTCCCAAAGAGTCCAATCACGCGGAAGGTGTTGAACAGAAGAAGGGTTCCCATCCAGAGCGAGAAATCGGCCAGCTTATGCAGGTAAAGCATGGGAAATTGCAGATTGAAGGGCGAGGGCGTGGTGGCGATGAAGTAGGCGGCGAACGCGGCCCCCGTGCCGACCAGGGAAAGAGTCAGAAGATGCGGGACCTGGCCCCAGAAGACGAAGAAGCTGATCAGCGCCAGCATCAAAAGCCCACCTGATGCCACGGCGTTCAGCGTTTCCTGAAAGAAATTTATATTCGGGGAATGCGGCTGGAATTTAGGCCAGAAGGAAACCCGTGCAAAATAATGGCTATACGAGTACGCGCGCCAGGTCAGTTTTTTGCCGCCCACAATATTCTTGCACGCGACCAGCATGGTTCCATAGAACGAACGCACCGTGCGGAAGGTGGGATCGCCAAAGAATTCCACGCGCTTGCCATCCAGCAAAGCCTCATGAGCCCCATGGATGATCATAGGGAACTCAATGAAACCGTCCGGATGGGCTGCGCATTCTTTCGGCGCCACTTCGCTACTGGCCTCCAAAGTATAGACCCCTTGCTTGACGTGCCAGGGTTGTTCAACAGTCCAAGGGCTCGCCTGCTCCAAGGAAGAGGGCAAGGTCCCAACACCCAAGAGGGATGTCAGGCTCATGAGCACCGAGACTGCGAACTCGGACAAAGTCATTCAAACCTCCTAAGCCACCAAAGGCAGGGCCACCTGATCCGGAGTAAAATCAGCTTTGCGCATCGCCGCTTCCAAAGTGGTGAGTACGAAATCCAAATCGGAGCGCGTGTGCTGAGCCATCAGAGTAAACCGGAAACGGCAACTCGTGCGACTCACGGCAGGATAGACAATGGGAACAGCAAAGATGCCCTCATCCCGCAAGTGCGCGTTCATGATACTCAATTTTTTTTCATCTCCGATAATAACAGGAATCACCGAACTTTCGTGATGCGGATTAATGCTAAACCCTAGGTGCCTCAAACCGTTCGCAAAGTGGCTGATATTTTCCTTTAAATTGTTTACGAGTTCCTTTTCTGCCAGGAAGATGCGAAGGGCCGCCAAAGCAGCCGCGGCCGTGCTCGGAGGAATCGAAACAGAGAAAATATGCGGCCTTGAAAAATGATAAAGCCAGTCAACCATCTCGGCTGATCCGGCGGCAAAGGCACCGATGCCGCCGCAGATTTTCGAGAAGGTCCCCATCACGACATCCACTTGGGGCAGCACCCCATAGCGTGCGGCAGCGCCCAAGCCGCCTGGACCCACGACACCAAAGGAATGCGCCTCATCCACCATCAAACGCCCGTTATGCTTGCGTGAGACGGCGCTGATCTGATCCAAGGGCGCGATGTCGCCATCCATCGAGAAGACGCCTTCGGTCACGACAAGGCAGCCCACGTATTGCTTGCGTTCGTCAACCATCATCTTTTCCAGATGCTTCGGCTGATTGTGTTTGAAAAAGCGGGCTGTCGCTGAACTCATACGCATTCCATCCTGAATCGAGGCATGCGTGAGCACATCGGCGATGACAAGATCCTGTTCGGCGGTCAGGCCGGTGATGATGCCGACATTCGCGGTGTAGCCGGAGTTGAAGAGCAGGGCTTTTTCCTTGCCGAACATGCGGGCCAGTTCATGCGCGAGCTCATCATGAAGCTTGGTGTTGCCCGTGGTCATCGGCGAGCCGGTGGAACCGAATCCATATTGATCCAGCGCAGCCTTGGTCGCTTCGATGACTTTGGGATGGCTGGAGAGCCCGAGGTAATCGTTGGAGCAGAGCATCAGATAATCATTGCGCCCGTGTTTGCGCGGCATATCGAGCAGAACGCGCGGGCCTTTGGAGGGCTGGCGCAGACTGTAATACTGATACTTCGGCATCTCTTTCCACTTGCGGTAAAGGAACGAGAACTGACGGCAGCGGGCGAAGAGATCGACGTTGGAACTCTCGGAGCTCAGAAACGAGGCGAGACTGAATTTCTCGGGATCAAGCTCGAATTCGTAGGCGCTGTCGGTGATCGAAAGGACCTCGCTCAAGGGGCCATCGATGGGAACCTTGTTATCAATGGTTTGAAAGCCATAGAAATAGCTGTCGTCCTCGGAGCGGATCGCCCGCAGAACGAGGCGTCCGAGATAAGCCGTCTTATCCCCCCAGGTGAGCTTGGCCGGTGGCAGGATGCCCCCTTCATAGAAGCCTTCATCCGAGGAAAGCGCAATTTCCGCCTTCGCACCAAGCCCCATCAAGGAGCAGTTGTGCACATTGAGTCGATGGGTGACCCCCGAATTCGACTGCAAAGTGAGCGTCAGATCCTCGCCCGGCTGGACGCGAAACCTGGTGTGACGAATGGAATTGGCTAAGTTTGTCATAAAATCCCCCATCGGGCCGACTTCACTGCATTCGGCCTCCCTCTTTCCGCCTCGGCAGAATTGAGTCAGGTATTAATTACAAAGTGTACTGTCGCTGATTAGCGTCAGCTCGAAGCCTTTGGCGTGCGAGGGATTTAGGAGGTTTTTAAGGTTTTGACCAGGCGCCTGTCAACGCCCGTTCATGGTAAGAATCGGACCGGCGGCGGTTGCGATTTCTGCTCAAACTGCGGGCATCAAAGCGAGACGTTGACGCCGATAGTCAGGCCTTCCACCTGCATGGGGAAGGAACTTTCGGTGCGGTACTCCTGCAGGATCTCCCGACCGTTCGGTCCATCGGCGCTCAGCTGCCAGCGGTATTTGGTCGCGTAACGGGCGTTGAGGCTGAGGGTGCCTTCCGCGAAGAGACTCACGTATTCCCAGTTATAGGCGGCCTGCAGCACCAGATCTGTTTCCTGCATTTCACCGATGCCGCGCACGACGATATTCACCGGCTGAAGATTGTCACCGACGATCGTATCCTGCAGCGAGCCTTCGCCCTTGGCCTGGATGGTGTAGCGCAGCCCGCTGCTGATCGTCCACCTTGCGAAGTTCCAGCTGTAGGACGCGCCGGCGAAGTACATGAGAACGGTGACGTCATATTCCGAGAATTGATTGACGCCGGAATACACGAGGGCTTCATTGCGAATGCCGAGATGGAAGCCCCAGCCGCTCTGCAAAAGATATGTTCCCTGGAGCTGGGTGCCTGTTCCGTGCAGATCGCCTTCAGCCTTGCCTGCGGGAACAATATAGTAGCGGGTCACAAGGCCTGCGGATAAAACGAGGCTATCCTGCTCGTTATGATCCGGCATGGTGCTGCGTTCCACGAGAGTCGGCGCGCCTGCAGGTTTTGCCTCGGGAACGGGACTTAGATCCTCGGGCCTGATCGTCTCATCATCAGGGGGTGGGAACTCGGTGGGATCGAATTCGGGACGACCGATGGATCGCGGGGCCTCGCCGGGCTTGATGCGGAAGGTTTCGCCGACTTCCATGTCTTCGGAATCATCGTCGATCAGAGTAATGCGCACGCGATTCACGCGATATATTTTTTTGATGAGGCCCGTCCATTGATTTTTTTCGAAGTTTTCGATGAGGATGTATTGCCCCACACCATGCGTTTCCAGTTCCGTGCGGGAAAAACCCATGATGATGGCCCGGCCCGATTTTTTCCGCAGAACGGCAGCGGAGACGGGATCGGTCGCCAAGAGGCTCAGCATGATCGTCAAGAACCAGACAAGTCCTCGCATGGTCTTTCCTTATCCTAAGGGAACCATTTCAGTATTGCAGAAAACCCGTCATGAAAAAAGCCCTGAACCCAGAGGGCTCAGAGCCGACGACAGAGAATAACTAATGAAGAAGGCGCTTGGAAGGCGCCTGGCAATGGTTGAGCGTCTCGCTCGTACGTTATGCAGACGCTGCGTGGCGAGGCGCGGGAAGCTTGTACTGCGCTGCATTCTGCGCCGCGCGGCGATCACGCAGGAGGGCTTCATCGCGCAGCCAGATCATACGGAGCGCCTGGCCAGCCGCAGCATTCAATTTAAAAATATCGCACATGGCATCGTGATAGCGTGCATTCAAACGCCGATCTCCATTCATCACATGCGACAGGTAACCTTTTGAAGTGATACCGCTGCGTCTCATGATATAGCCGAAGGACATATACCGATACAAACTTTTATGCAGTTCATAGAGGCCACGAAATGCAGCAGCTCCATTGGGTGCCTGGGAGATGATCGCAAAATTCATGACTTCCAATTCCTTGTCTTCAAGCGACAGGCGACAGTGGGGAAGTAATTCCGATGCGCGGCCAGACATGATGCGAACTCCTTGTGCGGATGAAATGCCGATCGTTTTGAGCGGCGTATCACCCATTTGCAGAAAGCGTTCCGTTCGAATCCTGTCAATTATGGCGTAAAAAAGTGGGTTTTTAAGGTCAATATGGCGTGATTTGGCCGGTTTCTGTCCAGAAAGCCTAAGGTTTGGTGGCCGGATTTTGGCCAGCGGGGGTGGGCACCACAGCCGGACTTGGACCAGCCGATTGAGGCTCCTGAGAAAGGGTGTGCTCTCTTAAAAAATTCCGAATACTGTCCATATAAGAAGCACGCGGGCCATCCTGCTCGCGGTAAAGTTCATGACGCGTGCCCGGGATCAGAATTTTCTGACAATGCGGGGCCCGGCTGCAGAAAGCATCCTGACCGTCGGGAGTCACGTAGGTATCCTGGTCCGCCTGCAAGAGAAGCACAGGCGTCGTCACGCGAGCCGCCCAGGCCGCGTCATCAATCTGAACGGACGCGCGAATCGCCTCGCCAAGCCAGCGAAACGAGGTTCCACCGAGTGAGAGCGGCCATTCCTCGGGGCTGCTATAAAAATCAGCATAAACCTGCCAACGGGGGCGCGAGCCGGTGCCGGAACGCTCGGTGTATTCGGGTTTTCGCGGTCCAATCTGGCCAAAGGCATAGCTGGCCCCAAAGCCGAGAGCCGACATGGTTTGAGCCAGCAGCAGAGCCGCGGGCCGGGGCACGCCCTTCAAATCAATCGACATCATAGGAGCCGAAAGGATGACTGCTTTTACGAGATCGGGCCGTTCATGAAGGAGGAGCGAGACGACCAGCCCACCCATGGAATGGGCGAAAAGAAAGGTCGGCTTCGTCCCGTCCGGCCGCACGACTTCGGTCAGGAACTGTTCCAGGTCCTTGACGTAATCCTCGAAACGATCGACGTAGATAGCATCCTTGCCCTCGGGATTCAGGCGCGTCGAGCGCCCGAAGCCGCGCTGATCGAAGGCAAAGACATCGAAGCCGGCCTTGGAAAAATCCCAGGCCATCTCCATGAACTTTTCAATGCGTTCACCATAGCCATGGACGATCACGATCTGACCCAGGGCCTTGTCCTGAAGAAAGGTTTTATAGCGTAAGGTGACCGGCGTCGCGGACGGAACGCGGGACGTCAGAAACTGATCCGGCTGGTTTTGAAACCAGGGCTTCAGTTCTTTTTCAGACCAGTCGGCATAAATGGGTTCGCGGGGAGAAGCCGGAAGTGGGGCGGCCAGGAGCATTTGAAGTAAAATAAGGGGCCGAATCCACTTCCGCATAGGACACCTGTTTAAGGGGCTTTGCCGAACGCTGACGGACCATAGTTGATGGTAAAGTCACCGCGGCGATTCTTTTTGAAGACAGCGATGGTATTGCCTTCCTCGATCGGATCGGATTCCCCCATGGATACAGGGTTCAGGCGATCCTTTTCGATTCCGTGCTGGATCAGATAGTCTTCAATGGCTTTCGCGCGTTTGGCACTCAAAGACTTATTATAGTTCTCGGCCCCCTGTTTGTCCGCATGTCCCCGCACGGAAACACGGGCCAGGGGATCTTTTTTCATGCCAGCCACGATTTTATCGAGCGCGGCGATCGTGACATCGGACAGGCGCGCATCATCGAATTCAAAGTGTACGACGATGCCCGAGGGATCGAAGCTTTTGTAATCAGCGATCGCATAGTCCACCACGTCTTCATCCGCGGCTTTCATCGCGCTTTCCGCTTCCTGGATGAGCACGGCTTTTTCCGGCTGCTCATCGCTGATGGCCTCCGCAGCGGACGTCGGCGTGTCGAGGTCATCTTCGGAAAGGATGTCCTCCGGATTGTTCGCATCAGTCGTAGTGCAAGCCGGCAGCAAACATACCAGCAGCGCTGCTTGCAACCCAAATCGCATTATTCGAGTCATCATAAACGTCGCCTTTCGGTTACTGGAGCATCATTTGTACATTATCGGAATTTTTCATATGCAACTTCAGATGAACCTGAAAAGCGCTTGAATCTCCTTTCGCATCCGTGGGTTAAAGCGCAGCCCAGGCCCTTAATTCAGGAGGCCCCTGGGACTTTCTTAACAGAGGCGGGGTCAGGGGGCTGGCTTGGGAGCGCGTGTCGCCAAGGGGGGGGGACAGCCTGGGGGTGCCTCGGCTATTGCAAAAAAGCCAAGGCCGCATGAAGGTAAAGCGAAAGATGTGCTGATAACTCTTTGCGTTCACTTGCTTGCCACGTTAAAGTTTGCGCGCAATCCATCAGAGTTCCCTTGCTGCAGGGAGGCTGAAGTTCCTTCTCGAACCTCGCTGCACATAGACAAACCAGACTGCACGTGTGCACAGGCTGTAGAAAATCGAACAATGACTCCCTGCTTCGAGCCTTGAAAATCTCATCAATAACGCCTTGCTGGACCAACCTTTGGAATATATCAGAATTGTTCATGAAGCCTTGCGTCAAGCGGCGCAGGCCCCCACCGAATGCGTGAAAGAAAATGCAGTGGGTATCTTAAAGTGAGGAGCAGAACTTTCATGATGGCTGGTTTGCCTTACAAGGTCGCGATCCTGGATGATGACCCCTTTCACCAGAGGATACTCGAAAGCCTCTGTGAGGGTTATTCCTGGCTGAAAGTAAGAAGCTTCGCGGATCCTACCGAAGCCATGGAAACGATTCGCCAGGAACGCATCCCCATTGTCTTGGTGGATATCAATATGCCCGGCATGTATGGCGACGATGTTCTGCGTCACTGCATGAGCCTGAAGCAAGGCATTCAGGTTTACGTCATCACCGGTGCCGAAAACATGGTGCTCGCCAGCCGCTGCCTCGAACTTGGGGCTCGTATCGTAATCCGTAAGCCGGTCACACCTCAAACCATGGACGAAGCGCTGAACGATGCAAGGGTGCATTTGGATCGCTGTCAAGAAACCATCAAAAATTTTGCACGTCGGAAAATGGAGGCTTGAATATGACTATGCATTTGAAAAAGAAGCTTTTGGTGAGCTTTCTCGTGTCGGCAATCTTTTCGGTCCTGGTAGGGGCGCTCGGTATCTTCGGCATCAGTCGTACAGTTGATGCCCTTGATAGACTACAGTCTATTTCCATTCCAGGCTTTGATATGGTGTGGCGAGCCAACCAAACCCAGACGGAAGTAAGGTCCATGGCGCGTGGCCTCATGCAGGCTGACCTTTCCGTGGACGAGATGAACCGGCTTCTTCGTGAGTATGGTACCAATTACAAAGATATGTCGAAAGCTCTGGCCGATTATGAAAAAATCGAGGATGTCCCAGAAGCCTTGGCAATCCTGAAGCTCCTGATGAAGGATATGACGGAATGGGATCGTCTGCAAAAAGCGGTCGAACCGCTTTGGGCCCATAAACTCGAAATGATCCGAGACGGCAGTCGCGAGAAGAACCCAGAGGCCTATCAAAAGCTTCAGAATGAAATCATCGCAGCACAGGAAACGACAGGTAAATCCTATGATGAGTGTACTGTCAACATGGTGGCTCTTACCGACCTTAATATGGAGCAGACCAAGGTCCTGGCGCACAGGACAGGTGAATCGGCCCAGACGCTTCGCCTGGCCATGATCGTTCTTGCCTTGTTAGCTCTGAGCGCATCGGTGTTCATTGGCTTTCGCATCGCCAATTCCACTTTGCGTCTTTTGGGAGCTGATCCCTCGGAAATTTCAGAGGTCGTTAAAGTGGTTTCGACGGGTGACACTGACCTGCAAATGGATGCGAACATCAACTTTGGCGTCTATCAGGACATTCGCAATATGGTGCGCGGCCTGAATGAAAAAGTGAACCAAGCGGAAGCGATCGCGTCCGGTGATTTGACCAAAGAGATCGTTCTCTTGTCCGATCGTGATCGGCTGGGCAAATCCTTTCAGACCATGACTAATGTTCTGCGTGAAGTCATCACGCGCTCAAACATGGCGGCCGGCCAGGTTTCTGCCGGATCGGAGCAGGTTTCCAGCGCGAGCCAGACGCTTTCCCAAGGCGCAACGGAGCAGGCTGCTGCCGTCGAGGAAATCACCAGTTCCGTGACCGAAATTAGCGCCAAGATCAAAAATAATGCGGAATCCGCTACAAATGCCAGTGAAACGGCTCAAAAAGCGCAGAAGCTCGCCGAGCAAGGGAACAGTCAGATCGAAGTGACCTTGAAAGCGATGAACGAGATCAATCAGTCGAGCTTGGAGATCTCCAAGATCATCAAAGTCATCGACGACATCGCCTTTCAAACCAACCTGCTGGCGCTGAACGCCGCTGTTGAAGCGGCACGAGCCGGGCGTCATGGCAAAGGCTTCGCGGTGGTTGCGGACGAAGTGCGTAACCTTGCGGGTCGCAGTGCGAAGGCGGCCAAGGAAACGACCGAGCTGATTGAATCCTCATCACGGAAGGTCGAAGGCGGCCTGGGTGAAGCCCGTAAAACTGCAGAGTGCTTCAAGGAAATCCTGGAGGGATCGCTGACCGTTTCGTCGACAGTGAAGATGATCGCCGAAGCGAGTCGTGAGCAGGCTTCCGCTATCAGCCAGATCGCATCCGGCATCAATCAGATCAATAAGGTGACGCAGACCACCACAGCGAGTGCCGAGGAAACGGCTTCGGCCGCAGAGGAGCTGGCAGGTCAGTCTCAAGAGTTGAAGCGCAGCCTTGCTTACTTCCGCCTCGGTGATGAACGATATGAACGCAATTCGGTCCATCAGAACCAAGGCCGCGTCATCGCCATGCGCAACCCAGCCCCTTCCAACCCCGGATCGGATTGGGGACGGCAGGCGAATGGGACGCAAGGCGGCGACTCAGGCGCGAAGCACACGGCCCTCGATGATCAGGATTTTGGAAAATACAGCGCCTAATAGTGAGCTGAAGGAGTCAAGGTGGATCGCGAATATCAAACATCACAGGAATTGGTTGAGACTTTCATTGCGGAAAGCATTGATTTTCTCGATGAACTGGAGCTGCAGCTGATCGCTCTGGCCGAAGCCAGCAGTAACCCGGACACGCCGGTTCAAACCTTCGACTCGCTTATGAATACCATCTTTCGTCTCATTCACACGGTAAAAGGCGGGGCGGGGTCATTCGGCTTCAAAAACATAGCAGCCCTGGCTCATAAGGCCGAAAACCTTCTGGATGCCATTCGGAAGAAAGCGATCAAGCTGGACCGTTATCGCTTGGAGCTGTGTCAGCAGGCGATCGACCTTTTCCGCATACTGCTCGGCTGCATTCAAAACACAAGGATCGACGTGGATCCGGAGCGGCAGGGCGATATCCTG
Source organism: Oligoflexus sp. (assembly GCF_035712445.1). Classification (NCBI taxonomy): domain Bacteria; kingdom Pseudomonadati; phylum Bdellovibrionota; class Oligoflexia; order Oligoflexales; family Oligoflexaceae; genus Oligoflexus; species Oligoflexus sp. The sequence continues at coordinate 21,006 of NZ_DASTAT010000069.1, forward strand.
GACCTCATGACCAAGCTGGAGGATGCCCGCATCGACCGCGAGCATGCGCCTTCAGATGGTCTTCCGCCCATGACCGAAGTCTCATCAGGATTCTTCGTTTTTGATGATGACAGTCCCGAGGCCGCACCGACACCAGCATCAGCTGCACCGCCACCGGCCTTCCGCATCACCGATGCCATGCGACTCTCCTATCTGCAGGAATCCGATGAGACTCTGCAGAAAGTGGAGGCCAGTCTCCTGGCCCTGCCCAATCTTCGCGGCCTGGAGCAGGTCGAGCAGGTGGAAGAAGCCTTCCGCCGCATCCATAGCTTCAAAGGCAACTGCGGCTTCATGGGTTTTCAGGATCTTTCCCAGCTGACCCATGCCCTGGAAAGCCAGCTGGAGCGCGTGAAGACCCATCCTCAGTTCATCACCCCGCCCGTCACCGAATGCTTTCTGCGAACAGTGGATGCGATCAAAACCACGCTCTTCAGGATCGGACAGCATGGGGATGATGCCGTCGCGGATAAGGATCAGCTGCTGGAACATCTGGACGCTTTGATTCCAAGGGCTGATCGAAAAGTGCAGCTGCAGGCATTGGATGAAAAACGATTCAAAAGTCCAGCGCCTTCCGAGGGAGCTGCGCCGCAGCTGACTCCTGTGCGCAATGACATTCGCGTGGATCTGAAGAAACTCGATACTCTGATCAACCTGGTCGGCGAACTCGTGATTGCCGAGGCGATGGTGAGCGGCAGCCTCAAGGATGCAGGGATCGAAAATGAACAGCTGGAACGCGCCATTCATCATCTGAGGCGCACGACCCTCGATCTGCAGGACGTTTCAATGTCGGTGCGCATGGTGCCGGTGGCGCAGACCTTCCGCAAGATGACGAGGCTGGTGCATGACACCACGCAAAAGATGGGAAAAAAAGCCCGCCTGGTCCTGAAAGGCGAGGACACCGAGGTGGACAAGACCGTGATCGAACAGATCGCGGATCCCTTGGTTCATTGCGTGCGCAATGCCATAGATCATGGTTTGGAACTGCCTGACGCTCGCAAGAACGCCGGCAAAGACGAGGTGGGAACGATCACCTTGGAAGCGCGGCACGAGGAAAGCGAGATCTGGATCATTATCAAAGACGACGGCGGTGGCCTGCGCCGCGATAAGATTTTGAAACGGGCCCGGGAACGGAACCTGCCCGGCATTGAACGGGAACAGTCGCTCACCGACGCCGAAGTCTTCGCCTATATATTCGAGCCGGGATTCTCGACGGCGGAGCAGGTCACCGACATCTCGGGACGCGGCGTGGGCATGGACGTGGTCCGAAAAAACATCGAGAAAATCAAAGGCCGGGTTCGAATGGAATCCCATCCCGGCCAGGGAACCTCCATAATTTTCGAGATCCCACTGACTCTGGCCATCATCGACGGGATGCTGATTCGGGTGGGTCAGACGAAATACACGCTGCCCCTGCTCTTGATCCAGGAATCCATCATCCTGAATCCTGAGCGTGTGACGGTGGGGCCCGACGGTCAGAAGATGGTCGAACTTCGCTCGCAGTTTATCCCCATTATTCAGCTGGCCCAGCTCTTTCATCAGAACGAGGTGCCCCCTTTACCCGATGATGGACTCGTGGTCCTGGTCGAAGCCAATCAGGAAACGCTGGCGCTTCATGTCGATGAAATACTGGGTCAGCAGCAGACCGTTATCAAAGCCCTTCCCACCAGCTATAAAAGATCGCGCGCCATCAGCGGCTGCACGATACTCGGCAACGGGGAGGTGAGTCTGATCCTGGACGTCAGCGGCATGAGCGAATGCCTGGGCCAGACCTATCAGAATCTTGTTTCCAAAGAGGCAGCCTAACACACAACGCAAGGATGCGGAGGAACCATGGTCACGAAAAAAGTCGGCGAACGCGAGCTTCACGATGACGATTGGGATGAGGATGAAGAGGACAGCATGAAGGGCCGCTATCTGGCCTTCCGCGTCCACGAAGAGGACTATGGCATCGAAATCCAATACGTCACGGAAATCGTGGGGATTCAAAAAATCGCCGCTGTCCCGGATATGCCTGATTTTATCAAAGGCGTTATCAACCTGCGCGGACAGGTGATTCCCGTTATGGATATCCGTACGCGCTTTCGCATGCCGCCCAAGGATTATAACGAAAGGACCTGCGTAATCGTCGTCAACTATGACGAGCATCCCATTGGACTCGTCGTGGATTCGGTGAATGAGGTCACCAATATTCCGGATGACAATGTCTGCGAACCCCCACGCGTCGCGCAGAATGAAAGCGCCCGCTACATCCGTGGAATCGGCAAGGTGGGCGATGAAGTGCGCATTATTTTGGATGTGAGTAAACTGCTTTACGGTGCTGAAGCCGAGGCCCTGTCGCAGATCAGCAGCTGAGGACGTGCCCTTGGAAGACGTTGAAGAAAATCCTGGCATGGGAAACCTGCGCCTGTCCGCGGTCGAATTTCGGGCGATCGCCAGCCTGATTTACGATAATTTCGGCATCTGCCTGACCGAAGAGAAACGCGGGCTCGTCATGGGCCGCCTGCAATCCACCCTCTATCGGCGTCAGCTGCGGAGTTTTTCGGAATACCTGGAGCAGGTTCGGCAGGATCGAAGCGGGGCGATGCTCTCCGAGCTGGTGAACCAGATTTCAACCAACCACACCTCGTTTTTTCGGGAACAGAGTCATTTCCAATTTCTGCAGCAAAAAGCCTTGCCTGATGTCCTGACCCGCCTGCAGCAGCAACGCCGCCGCGACCTGCGCATCTGGTGCGCGGCCTGTTCCAGTGGCGAGGAAGCGTATACGATTCAGATGAGCGTGATGAAAAGCCTCGGGCTCCAGTATCAATCCCTGGATGCCGGGCTCCTGGCCACGGATATTTCGGCCAAAGTCCTGAGCCAGGCCGTGCAAGGCATATATGGAGCGGATCGAGTCGGGGATATCCCCGCGAATTACGTCCAGAGCTTTCTGAAGGAACAACCGGACGGCAGCTATCAAATCATAGACAGAGTGCGCGATGAGATCATGTTTCGCCGTTTCAATCTGATGAATGCGGCCTTTCCCTTCAAACCGTTTCAGATCATCTTCTGCCGGAACGTGATGATATACTTCGATGCCACCACGCGCCTGAATCTTCTGAAGCGGCTCCATCACTGCCTGGAGCCCGGCGGCTATTTATTCCTTGGGCACTCGGAGGCCATCAATCCCGGCACCACGCCCTTCATCAATCTGGTTCCCGCCGTCTATCAAAGGAGGCTGGAATCATGAGCGGGAAAATCATCATGCTCGGCGTTGGAGGTTTGGATGCGACAGCGGCACCCGGGGGCGCTTTGAAAACCATGGCCCTTGGCTCCTGCGTGGCCTTGATCATGCTGGATCCTAAGCACAAAGCCATCGGCATGGCTCATGTGGCCTTGCCGGAATCAAGCACGGACGCGGTCAAAGCCTTGGCCATGCCGGGCTATTTCGCAGATACGGCCATCCCTGCCCTTCTCGCCCGCATGGCCCGTCTCGGCTGTGACGCGCGCGGCCAGGGCTTCATCGTGAAGTTGGTCGGAGGGTCGAGCATTCTGGATGTCGAAGGGCTCTTCAATATCGGCAAACGCAATGTGCTCGCGCTGAAGAAATACCTCTGGCAATCCCGCCTTGCCCCCATGGGCGAGGATGTCGGCGGCGATTTCAGCCGCACCGTGGAAGTCCATCAGGAAACAGGCCATATCGTTATTACAAGCCCTATCAAAGGCAGTTGGGAGATCTGAATGGCAAAGCGAATTCTTATCATCGATGATTCAAGAACAGCGCGCATGTTCATAAAGCAGTGCTTTGAGATCGCGGGCTTCTCCGACTGCGAGTTTCTGGAGGCCAGCCAGGGTGAGGAAGCCTTGACCATGATGAATACCGAGGGGAACGTGGCCCTCGTGATCACCGACATCAACATGCCCGTGAAGGACGGTCTCACCATGATTCGAGAGATGCGATCGAGCGAGACTCTGAAGAAGATCCCGGTGCTGGTCATCACATCCACGCAGAACGCCGCCCGCGAGCAGGAACTCAAGCCCTTGGGAGTCGAAGCGATTCTGGCCAAACCTCTGCATTTGCCATTGGTCGCGGAAAAGCTGACAGCACTTAAAACACAGTTGGGTATGTAATATGGCCATTGAACGCGCGAGTCTGGTGTTGGAAAGTCTGAGTGCATTGAACGAAGCCGTTCAGGACACTCTCGAAACCCTGACCTATAAGGAGGCTCTCCCGGTGGATGCCGCGAGCATCGCCAGCCTCAGGGCCCCTTACTACATAACAACAGTCGCCGTGAACAGACCGTACACGGGAGTCATTCGCCTGAAGATCGGCCGTGATCTTGCCATTGGTCTGGTCGGTTCCATGCTCGGTTCGCCCCAGCCCATTGAAGAGGCCTGGGTCCATGATGGGCTGTCCGAGCTTGTCAATACGATCGGTGGTCGTATCCTCGCGCATCTGGTTGATGCCTATAGCTCTTTTGATCTGGGAATTCCTGAAACCCTTTTCGTCGAGAAAGAGGCTGGACCTGCGGAGGGGGTTTTGATTCGGCAGATCTACGCCGTCGATGAGAGTTCGATCGAACTGGAGTTGGAATTCAAAAAAGCCCGGGCCGCATGATGGTATCAGAATGAATGGCATCCGGCCGAAGGAGGGCAGGGACGGTATGCCCCCACTCTCCTTCCAGCCTCATGATTCACCATAAAATGGCGATAAGCTTTGCAGCATCCATGACTGAGTGGGACGCATGCTGCATCATGTCCGCAATCTTTGGGGACGCTGGGTACTCATGAGCCTAAGCTTATGGGTCGGCGGCTCCCTTTACGCCGCGACCGGAGATGGGCTCTTCGATCTGAACCTTTGGGATCGCAGTCGGCAACTGAACCTCGACGGCCAATGGCTTTATATGCCTGGGCGTTTTGTGGAACCCCAGGATTTCGAAGACATCCTTGACCATGATAATCAGGATATCAAAGTGCTGAAGGCGGGCGCTTCGATTCAGGACGAAGCCCACGCCTCGCGTTTCGGAACCTATATCCTGCGCCTGAGTCATCCGCAAAAACTGGAAGAAATGGCCATTTTTCACGGGCTTTATTATAGCAGCGCCAAAAGCCAGGTCTTTTGCAGGAACCTGCCTCAAAGGTCCCTTACGTTGAACCTCGGGCAGGTTGGTGCAAGTGCGAACAGCAGCACGCCGAAGCTTTCCACCTTCGCCGTGCAGAATCTTCAGGAACTCAGCAGCGTCATGCCCTGCTCGGAACTCGTGATCATGCTGCAGGTCAGCAGCTTTCATCACAGCTGGGCGGGCATGTGGCTGCCGCCGCGCCTTGGGCTTCGTGCAGAATTTCAGGATTTCATTCAGCAGCAGGATCGGTCTTATGCCTTTATTTTAGGCATACTCCTCTTTGTCTCCTTTTATGCGGGCAGCTTTGCCCTACGCCGTCGTCAGGAACGCAGCGCACTCTATGTTAGCCTGGGAGCCATGCTCTTGGGGCTGCGCATTGCCTGCCTCTTTCGCGCCGCGCAAAGCGCTGAGGGTTCATCACCCTGGGTCTGGCAGATCGAAAATCTTTTCATCTATGGCGCGGGCTACCTTGTTCCCTATCTCTCGCTCAAGAGCCTTAAATATTTTCTGCCGGGAACCCATCTCTCTCAGAAGGCGGAGCGTCTGCTGGATGGACTGGCCGTGACCATCATCATGATTCAGCTGCTGACTCCGGTGCGCTTTTGGACTGAGTATGCCGGTGCTTTTCTGCTCTTCGGTGTGGCATGCGTCCTCATCGTCTTTCATTACTTGATTCAGGCTCTGCGCCGCCATACACCTAAAGTATGGCCGCATGTTTTGGGTGTGATCTTCGCGTTCAGCGGTATGGTGCTCGAAATGCTGGTCGTCTATCGCGTGATTGATTATCTGCCGCTCAATATTTCAGGCTACGGAAGCGCGATCTGGATTTCCCTGCAGCTGCAGCTCAGTGCGCAACGCTTCGCCGATGCGCTGGAAAAGTCGGAGTATCTGTCGCGGCATCTGCAGGATGAGGTGCAAAAGCAAACCGAGAAGCTGCGCGAATTGAATCGCTATATCGCGGAGAACGTGCTGCGGCGATTTTTACCGCCGACAGTGGTCGCGGATATCGTTGCAGGTAAACGTACCCTGGATGAAAAGGCACGTACGCTGGAGATCACCGTGCTGTTTGCGGATCTCTGCAATTTCACGCGACTCTCCGCTCAGGAAGGGCCGGAACGCACGGCGCATGTTCTGAACGGCTTTCTGGTGCAGATGACGGAAACGGTTTTCGCCTATAACGGGACCATTGATAAATTCCTGGGCGACGGTGTGCTGGTCCTGTTCGGAGCCCCAGAGGTGATGGACCTTCACGCTCAGGCAGAGGCTGCATGGAGGTGTGCAACAGAGATGCAGGAAGCCTTGCAGCGGCTCAATAAAACCTGGCAGGCGGAAGGATGGCCGGCTGTTGAGATGCGCATCGGAATACACTGCGGCTCAGCTTTTGTCGGCAGCTTTGGTGGCCCCATGCGGAGTGATTATACTGCCATCGGTGATACGGTAAACCTTGCATCCCGGATTCAATCTGTAGCGGAGCCGAATCAAATTCTCATGAGTGAAGAGATGGCGCGTCACCTGCCTCAGAGAGCGAAAACCCGCAACGGAAGCTATCAATTGAAGGGTATTCGCGATGCGCAGGTGCTCTATCAACTGCGCCCCTGGACAGAAAACACAGCTATTTCCCAGAAAAAAAGCAGCTGAACGCGCGTCTTGCGGGTTACCGCAGTCCGCGGGTGAAAACGTGAATACTTCAAGCTCTTGCCTAAGTGTTAAAGACCAGCCTTTTCTCCAAGCGAAAAACAAGTTACCACTAGTTCTGGATGCTTGAATCCTTTCGCTATTTTCAATGTGGACGACGCATGAGCTTACGACTGGTTCCGATCTTGATTGCCATCTTTGCCATGAGCGCAGTGTCCCGTGCATCGGTCATGGTTTTAGACCCTGAAGCGGAGCGGCAGCCGATTGAGTTCATGGATGTCTTTGCTCCGCAAAGTGGAACCGATGGCGAGGTGCTGAAACGCCTCGCCCACGAGCCTTCGCGCGAGGTTCGCCACGGTCAGATGCTCGGCCCGGCGTTCGCGGAGATCTGGCTCCGTTTTACTCTGCAGAATCCCAGCAACCGTGACCTGGAACGAGTCGTGTCGCTTCCCAACAACTATGCCGCGAAAAGATTTGAATTCTATAGTTTCCGTGATGGAGTGCTGCAGGAACACCACAGCTATTACCAGGATCGCGAGATACCGGGTGACACCATGCGCGGCCGCAGCAGCTATGTGATCCTGAACATTCCTTCAAGCGGCAGCACGGTCGTCCTGGTTAAAGTCGATACGGGCTATGAACAACTGAATCAGAGCTTTCAGGTGAGCACGCGGCATGAGTTCATGAACTGGGAGGTTATGAGTACCTTCTTTGTTGGGCTCTTCCTGGGCATTCTCTTTTTGACCGTTCTCGCCAACCTCATGCAGGCTGCGGCATACCGCGATCGAACCTTCCTCTGGTATTCGGCGTACTGCGCTAGTCTGATGATCAGCTCCCTATCCTTTTATGGGATCTGGGTGCGCATGTTCGAGCTTTGGGAAGTGCAGCGCTATCTCTCCTATATCGGAGGCGTGATGACCCTGGTTACGGGTGTCTGCTTCATGCGCCTTCTGCTCGATACCAAAGTGCTGGCCCCGCGACTCGATTACGTTTTTCAGTTCATCGCGTGGCTGGCGGTCGTGACTTTCGCGCTGCGTCTCTTTCCGGAAACAGCGAATTACGGCTTCGCGATACAGAGCATCAACTCGATCGCGTTCATGCTGGCGTCGATCGCCGCCGGCGTGAATGCCATGCTCCGTGGCAAGGAATTGGCTTGGCTCTATACGAGTTCCTTCCTCTTCATCGCTCTCAGCGTGATCTATGTGCGCCTCTCGCACATCAACCTCGTGCCTGTCAGTCCTTCCGCCTTCTATGCGCCGGCCGTTGGCCACATCATGCAGGTGATCCTGATCAGCTATGTGATGTTCATTCGCTCACGACGGGCCTATGTGGAATCCCTGCGAAGCCAGCGGAATCACAGTATGAACGAACGGCTCAACCTGCTTTTGAAAATCATTTCGCATGATATCGCCAATCCCCTCCAGGCTATTTCCCTTTACTGCAACATGGCCATGCATAAGGTGAAGTCGGAGAAGCTGCCCGAGATGGAATTGCAGAAGGCTCAGGAAGCGATCAATACCCAGACGCGCATCATCCGACACGCCAAGGAAGCGGTTAGACAGATGCAGCTCGGGCAGAAGCTCCAGATTCAGCCGGTGCAGGTGTCCCAGATCATCGGCGAGATCCTGCAAATCTTTCAGCCGCTTTGCCAGGATAGGCGCATTCGGCTCGAGGTCGTCAATGAACTGAAAGAAGACCTTGTTATTCACACCGACGCGACCATCCTCGTTCATAACATCATCGGCAACATCCTCTCCAATTCGATCAAATTCACCCCTCAGGAGGGCCTGATTCGCATTCTGGTACGCTGCATCAATCGGCGACTGATATTCGAACTGGTGGACAATGGGCCCGGTATTTCCAAAGAAAAAAGAGTCGAGATTTTTACGCTGAATGTGGAGAAGGGGTTCAACGAGCAGCTGACGGGGGCGGGGAGCTTTGGACTCAACATTCTACAGATGTGTTCCGAACTGCTGAATGGGCAGCTCGACATAGGGCCCAGTTCTGTCTCGGATGCGGGACAGGAACTGGGTCTTAGAATCACCGTTTCTTTGCCGCTACATCACGCCCTTTAGAGGCGTCTCCTGAAAAAAATCGGGGGTCCCTCCTTGCTGCTGCAGGTAGGGCGGTTGAGCCTTGGCCACCATGCAGTGGAGGCTAACCAGCTCGGCCAGCGAGCCCACACCAAAGGACTTCAGGAGCTTGGCCCGACGCAATTCGATCGTGCGCAAGCTGACGTTCAGCTCCGACGCGATCACCTTGTTCGCCGTGCCTTTCAACAGGTATTCAAACACCTTCTTTTCACCGAAGCTCAACTTGTTCATGGTTTCTTCGTACACGTTGAAGTTTTTCTGATCCTGTGCGCGCTTGTCGAGTTCCTGGGTGGCCAACTCAATCTTGCGCTGAAAAGTCTCATTGGTGAAGGGTTTTTCCAGCACATCAAAGGCGCCGTGTTTGATCGCTTCCGCTCCAGTTTCAAATCCACCGAACGAGGTCGTGACGAGCACGACTTCAAGAGGATTGCGACGCAGGATGGAATCCACAAGGTCCATGCCGTTGTGGACGCCAAGACGCACGTCGATAAGATAAATCGTACGTTCCTGAGGAACGTCGTTTTGCTGGAAATCAGCGACCGAAGTGAACGATTCAACACGATAGCCCTGTTGTTTCAATATTTCACTTAAGGCACTTTGCACCAGCTCGTCGTCTTCCACGATTTTGACGACTACAGGGTCTTTGAGTAGGGTCATTGTATGCTCCACGATTCAGATTGATGCCAACAGGGTATAAGACAAAACATTTTTATCCTGAGATCCCTTCATGAAAGAGCAAACCAGATCTCTGCTAATCGCACACATTCCAGCTGAAATGAGCTTAAGCATCTGGTTTGCCGATCATGACTATGCGTGAGTGAATTATGTCATTTCATTGACTTTTTAACAGTTGCGGAAATCCGCAAAAATAATGATATACAGAATCAAATCAAAGTGCAGCAGAAATAGATGAGAGAGGAGCAAAAGTGATCTGACCAGGACGTAGTGAAGGAAATTCACGGCACGTAGAAGCATTGATCCCCATGCATTTGCAGCATGCATGTATCATCTCCACTACAGCAAAAAAAAATTTCGAAGTTTTTTCTCATTGTCAAAAACTATCAGAAGTCCGTCGGTAAATTAAAATTAACTCATGCAAAGGCGAGTCTGAACGCTAATATGGGCGGGCCAGAGAAGCACTTCACGGACACGAGCGCGTCCACATAGGTTTTATGGAATTCATTACCGCCAGCATGCATCTGACTCACGCGCATGGGATCCCATGCTTTCATCGAACCGCGACTTTCCCCTGGAAATCCTCTCTTTTTTTGGACGGTGGAATTGCTGAGGCCATGTCATTGCCTTCACGACCTTTCATCAGAAGACCGACTGATGATGAGCGTGGCACGAGATATCTGCGCTGATTGAAGAGCCGTGGTGCTCACGAACTGGTGAAAAGTTGATCAGGTCCCGGGGATCTGAGGGAACTTTGCGTCCGCAACACTTTTTCCGACCTCTACGCAATTCTTGCTTGCCCCCTCCCGCCAAAAAAGGTCATAGTTAAAAATAACGAAGCAAAATAGAGGAAGCTCATCATGCTCAAAGCAGTGAAGGCTTTTTGTGCCTTGTTTTCCTTGTGGGTGCTTGGCTCGCATGCCCTGTACGCTGCCAATCCGGGGCAGAGTTTCGTTCGTCGTGAAGGCTCGCGGCTGGTTGTGGATGGGCAGAGCTTCTATTTCGCCGGTGCCAATCAATATTATCTGTTCTATAAGTCCCGGAAGATGATCGACGAGGTGCTTGAGGATGCGGCGCGCATGGGGCTGACTGTAATGCGGACCTGGGCCTTCTGCGATGGCCAGTATAACGATGGTTTCTGCTTTCAACCGAAGCCGCGCGTTTACGACGAGAACACCTTTCGAAACCTTGACTATGCAATATGGAAGGCGGGCACCCTGGGTATCCGCCTTATCCTGAGCCTTGTCAACAACTGGGACGCCTTCGGAGGCATGAATGCCTATGTGCGCTGGTCACCGACTGCGCGCAGCCATGATGATTTCTATTCTGATCCTGAAACCAAAGCGATCTATCGTGATTATTTGAACTATGTCCTTTGGCGGACCAATCACATGACAGGTGTTCGCTATAAAGACGATCCTACGATTTTAATGTGGGAGCTGGCCAATGAGCCTCGGATCGAGCGCAGCCGCGTGCAGGAGCTTTATGCATGGATTGATGAGATGGCTGCTTATATCAAAAGCATCGACTCCAACCACCTCGTCACAACCGGATCGGAAGGGGACGAGGCCACGAACTTCGTCGCCACGCATGCATCGTGGCACATTGATATCGCATCGTTTCATCTCTACCCCGAGGACTGGGGCTTCGATGATTATAAGACGATGACCTATATCCAGCGGCAAACGCAGAACGCGAGGCAGAAACTCGGCAAGCCGATTTTTTGCGGGGAAATGGGCCGCCGCGATCGGAACACCCGCGATGCCAAGTATCAGAGCTGGTATAACGAATTTGATCGACTCGAAATTGATGGCGCCAATTTCTGGCTGCTTTCCGGCCATCAGGATGATGGTTCGCTCTATCCGGATTATGATGGCTTCACCGTCTATTATCCGGAAAGCGCCTCCACGGTCGCCGTGATCGAAAACTTCGCCAGGACCCAGCAGCGGAAAACAACCCGGAACGCGAGTTCCGCTCCTTAAAAATAAGCAGCTTTCAAACTTAACTGGACAGTTCCCATCTGAAGGAGTTCTATGAATTCCGCAGGTCGGAGTCCTGATAGCCTCTGATCTGCCTCGGCTACACCTGAGGCGGAGTATGACGACGTCGTCAAGGCAAGGAGAAAAAGAGCGCACGTGCTTTCACGTAGCCCTCATCAGCTGGGCATTGGCAGCGCTCGGTATGATATGGGCCGTCAGCTTCAATATCTCCACCTATCACACGGCCATGCTCGAAGCCCGCGAATACCAGAAAGACAAGGCCCAGGAGATGGCAACCCAGCTTCGCAGCTACTTTTATGTGGCGACCCAGCTGGCGGAAAGTTTGCAGGTCTTCGTGGAGCATTACGAAGGCCACGATAAAAAGCAGATTGAACAGTATCTTGATTATTTCCTGGCCAGCGCTCCCCCGAATTTCATTTACGGCACGGGAATCTGGTGGGAGCCCTTTGCGTTTGATCCTGCCGTGGAGCACTTTGGTCCATACGCCTATCGCAGTGAGCCCGGAGCCTCGCGCATCCTCACCTATGAATGGAATACCGCTGCCTACGACTATCATAGTCAATTCTGGTATCGCGCCGCGGTCAGTGAAGAGGTGATGGTCACTGATCCTTATCTGGATAAGGGCGTGGCGTATATCTCGCTGATGAAGACTTTCCACGATCTGAAAACCGGGCAAAAAAAAGGCGTGATCTCGGTGGATATGGTCGTGGCGCAGATGCAGAAGATTCTGCTGGATATCAAAACCCGGCCATCGGATATCCTGATGATCCTGGGAAAAACGGGGCATGTGATCGCTCACTCCGCACCTGAGGAACTGATGAAGCAGGCTCGGGCACGGCATCCTGAACTCAGGATTGAACGCATGCTGGACGTCGGGCGGGCTGATGCCATGGCCGGTCACGAGGAGCATCTGACCCATTCCAATGCTCTGACCAGGCTCGGCTGGACCGTTGTCATCATCAGTCAGCCCGATGAGCTTTTAGCGGACTATCATAAATCCCGCCTCGTGATTGCTCTGGCGGCCGGGGTTTATCTTATGATCGTGATGCTCGGATATTTTACGATCTGCTATTTTCTGCGCTCGCTGGAAAGGCAGCGGGAGAACTTTCTCTATACGGAAAAGATGGCCTCGCTCGGCGAGATGGCTGGCAGCATCGCACATGAAATCAATAACCCCCTGGCCATCATCCAAGGGGCGGCGCAGAAGCTTCAGATTCGCCTGCGGCACGAGGAATTGAATCGCGAGGATCTCAAACAGACCGTCCACATGATACTCAAAACCTCCGAGCGCATCGCCCGCATTATCCGCAGTCTGCGATTCGTGGCCCGCGATGGCAGCACCGATCCCTTCGTGAATACCAGCATTCGCAGCATTGTGGATGAAACGCTGGCGCTCTGTGATTCCCGCTTGAAGAATGAGAATGTCTGCCTCGATGCGAGTGCGGTGCCCGTGGACCTTTCGTGCGTGTGCCGGGGCGTCCAGATCTCGCAGGTTCTAATCAACCTCATCAATAACGCAGTGGATGCGATTCGGGATCGACCTGAAAAGTGGATCCGTATCGAAGCGAGTCTGCAGGCGGGAATGATTCGCATCGCGGTGACGGATTCAGGGCCGGGCATTCCGAAAGAGCTGGCCGATAAAATCATGAAACCATTTTTCACCACCAAGGGCGTGGGCAAGGGAACCGGGCTCGGACTGTCCATTTCCCGTGGGATCGCGCACGCGCATGGTGGCGATTTGGAGTTGGATGAGGGCTCGCCCCACACGCGCTTCGTGCTGGTTCTTCCTCAGGCGCATGAGAGTTTGCAGACAGCTTGAGCCTGGGCTTTCGTGCTGGCGAAAGGCCGGCAAAAGCTGCCTTCGGCAAAGGCTTCGAGGTGCCTTACAATGGTAAGGAACAACCCACGTGCAAGCCACTGCAAAGGCAAATCATAGCATGGGTCATAACTGGACGAAGCCTTTCGAAAAATTCATGGAATTCTGCGGTATCCGCATGGATGGCTATCCCAGTATCCAGGAGTTTTGGTTCGCCCGGTCCTCTTTCCTTTTCACCAACATTGGTCTGATCGTTGCCCTGAGCTACATGGGACTTTACCTGGGAACGGGAGCCTATGCCGCCGCGCTTTCCATCGGCAGCCTCGCTGTGATCCTCTTGCTGACGCATCCCCTTCATTGGTACGGGAAAACCCGTCTTCTGGCTTATATCAACCTTGCCGCGACAAGTTTCGGGCTGGCCGGGGTCGCTCTGCATCTTGGGGGGATCCGATCCAGCGTCGCCTGCTGGCTTCTGGGAACGGCTCCTGGCATTGCCGCGTTGCTCTTCCGTCGGGTGAAAGAGATCGTGCTCCTGACCCTTTTCGCGATGATTTTGTATGCCGGTATCTTTCTTCTGGAACTCCAGAACTATCCCATTCACCAGACCCCTTTTCCTGAAGGCTCGCCCGCCGATTCCCTTTTCACCTTCCTTACGTTCATGAGCTACGCGATCTTCATCTGCATCGCCCTCTCGATTTTTGCGTTCTCGCAGAAAAAATTGTACGAGGCGCTGCAAAGGACCAAGGAAAAAGGCGAAGCCACGGCGGAGAATATCAAGGCCATGTTTCATTTCATGGAGCAGGTCATGTTCACGGTGGATGCCAGCCTCGGGATCTCCAACCAGAATGAGCAGCAGTTCAGCCTCGTGCTGGGTTCGGACGTTAAAGGTTTGGGCGATTTCCTGGCCCGGTCCTCGCTGCCCGGTGATCAGGAGGCCATGGTGAAAAACATCATCCAGGCTTGTATCGGTGAAGGGATGGAATCCTTCGAATTCAACGCCCATCATCTGCCTGCTCGGCTGCATTACCGCAAGCAGCCTGATGCCGCGCCGCAGGTCCTGAACCTTCAATGGACGCCGGTCATGCGCGGGACGCTGATTCGGGCTATTTTAATAGCCATCCGGGATAGCACGAACGCGGAACTGGATCAGGCTCGTGAAGAGGAAGCCCACATCCGCAATAGCTTTCTCCTTGCTCTTCTGAAAGCCCCGGCTGCGATCGTGCGGCTGACGATCGCCGATATGGTGGCGCTCGAACGCAGGCTCGATGCCGCCCTCAGCGCGGAACGCATGGATCTGCTTGGCCTGAAAAGCCTGGTTCACACTCTGAAGGGCAATGCCCGGTCCTTTGGTCTTAAGGTCATTACCGAACGCTGTCATGCGCTCGAAAACCGTTTGCAGGCGTTTCCGAACCTTGATGATCCCGGCGTGAAAGAACTCGTCATGAAACTCCGCTCGGATCTGGTCCTCTTCGTCACGATTTACCAGGAAGACCTTGCGTCCCGCCGAAGCGAGGCTGTGCAGATTCCTCGTGAGGCTGTGCAGATTCCTCATGAAAGCAGGTGCGAGGATGTCGTCCAGATTCTAAAAAATGACCTGGAAAAGATCTCCGCGGAGTTGGGCAAGCCGACGCCAGACCTTTTGTGGAACGATGGCAATGTTTCTCTCTGCGACGAGCAGATCAGTATGCTCATCAATGTCCTCGGGCATCTGATTCGGAATAGCTGCGATCATGGGATTGAAGAGGCCGATGAGCGAAGGGCAAGGCAAAAGCCCTTGCATGGCCATATCTTGATCGACCTGGAGAGGGAGCAGGATGGTTACGTGATCAAGTTCAGGGATGACGGACGCGGGCTTCACCTGAATAAAATACGGCAGCGACTTGGGGTGCCCCTTCAGGTTCCCTGGGATGACGAGCGGCTGGCCCGCACGATTTTCGAACCTGAATTCACAACGAAGGATGCTGTCAGCTGCATATCGGGGCGCGGCATCGGTATGACGGCTGTCGTCGACGAGCTGAGTTCCCTCCAGGGCGGAATTTCGATTGAATTCACAGCCCCGGAAGAGGGTGGCTTCCGACCCTTCATGCTTCTTTTGAGATGGCCTTTCCGAAAAGCCGCTTGAGTCCCCGGTCTTCAGGGGATTTCGGTCACAAACGTCTCTCGCGAGCGGCGGATCTTTTTCAAATTCACGAGCCAGTCACCGTCCGCCTGACGATAACCAAGCGGCAGGATCGTGACGCTGCGAAGTCCTTTGGCACGCAGGTCGAGGATTTCGTCCAGGGCTTTAGGATCGAAGCCTTCCATCGGTGTGGTATCGACGCCTTCTGCGGCGGCAGCGATC
This sequence comes from Oligoflexus sp., assembly GCF_035712445.1. Taxonomy (NCBI): domain Bacteria; kingdom Pseudomonadati; phylum Bdellovibrionota; class Oligoflexia; order Oligoflexales; family Oligoflexaceae; genus Oligoflexus; species Oligoflexus sp. Next base: position 36,704 of record NZ_DASTAT010000069.1, read on the forward strand.
AAGGCTGTGCCGAGGGCGATATAGGTCTGGCGTGCAGCATGCTCGAAGTTCACCTGAGGACCGCGCTGCGGATAGGTGTTCAGCAAGGATTGCCGATAATTTTCCCAGCCTTCATTTTTAAATCCACGCAACTCATTGGTCAGATCAAACATCATGTTGATGCGTTCAGGCGTGTAGTCATCCCATGCGGCGAAAACCAGAAGGTGGGAGCTATCAGTCACCTGGCCCTGATTCCAGGCGATTTTTTTGATGTCTTCCCGCACGGCCTTGTTGGTGATGACCAGGACTTCGTAAGGCTGAAGGCCGCTGGATGTCGCCGTCAGACGAATGGATTCGAGGATGCGATCGAGCTTGTCCTGGGGTACGACTTTTTCAGGGTTCATTTTCTTCGCTGCATATCGCCAATTCAGAAGTTCGATGAGGTTCATAAGGTTTCCTTGTCCAGAGAGAGGGAAGAGCGTGGGCCCAATTTGTTATGACCCGCCGGAATCACTCTGGAGTTATCGACGATCTGCTAAAATAACTGAAATGGATTATCGCTATCATAGCTATAGATTTGATGAATATGATGTATAAGCTGCTGTTTAGATTACAGTTTAAGGCGCGTCACATTCGCTGTTATCGCCTAACTGCACAGGCTGCACAGGATTTTGCGGCAGCACTCTCGATCAAGTTTGAGGTGAGGGCTCGACTTCCGTGGCCTGGCGGATCAGGCGCCGCAGAGTCTCGCGCATCCAGGCGTGCGGACGGCTGCTGTGGGTCCGGGCGTGCCATACGAGTTTCACGGAAAATCCCGGTATATCAATCGGCGGCGGCAGACTGAGAACGTTATAGCGTTCGCTGCCCAAAAGCGCAATGCGCGTGGGAATCGTGGCGATCGTGTCGGAGGCTTCAACGATGGGCAGAGGACTGTGAAAGCTCATCACACCGGCCACGACTTTTCTTTTGAGTTTATGACGATCCAGAACACGATCGACCACGCCGTGCAGATCACCATGCAGCGTGACGAGGATATGATCCATTTTGGCAAAGGTCGCCAGATCAAGGCCCTTTTTCATAAGGGGATGCCCCTTGCGCACGACGCAGCTGTAGGTTTCCTTGAAGAGTTCCACACTATGAAAGCCTTCCGGCAGATCGCCGAAAAAACCGCCGGCCGCAAAGTCGATCAGTCCTGCTTCCATTTCACTGACCGGCAGGGTACCCGTGGTTGGCCTCATCACAAGCGTCATGCGCGGCGCCTCGGCCCGCAGAAAGCTGAGGATATCGGCAAGAAACACCAGCTCGAAATAGTCAGTCGTGGCCACGCGGAAGGCGCTTTCCTGAGCGCTGACATCGAAGGTTTCCCGGGCGAAGATCGAGGTGGCCTTCTCACAGAAGACCTGCACCTGAGGCCAGATGCGAAGAGCGGTCGGAGTCGGTGCCATCCCCTTGCTGGATCGGACCAGAAGCGGGTCGCTGAAATCACGCCGCAGCCGGGAAAGGGCATTGCTCACCGCGGGCTGCGAGAGCTTCAAACGTTTGGCCGCCCGCGACACATTCCGTTCTTCCATCAGGACCTGAAACACGAAGAGGAGGTTCAAATCCTTACTGCCAAGATTCATAGCGGGTCGACTCCTGATCTATCCTCAATGGTCCCATCATATCCGGCAGACTCTGGGGACGCCAGGGGATGTGCTCAGGCCTTCAAAAGTTTGAAAGCATGGCTCCATTCATTGCGAAGAAATCCCGGTATGCACCACAGCATGCAGAGGGGTTCTATCGCCCGAGCCGCTTCCACGGATCCCATATCCTCGCTGTCCCAACCGAATTCCACCAGGATATCCCGAACGACCTTCTTGGCCTTTTCGCTGTTGCCGCAGATAAACATGCTGGGTTTCCCCTCGCGAAAACTCGGATTCACCATGAACGCGCTGCCGACGCAGGAGAAGGCTTTGACAAAGTTCGCGTCGGGAACCTTCTTCTGCAATTTTTCCATCAGGGATTGATCGAGCTCTGTAAAGAACTTCAGCACGCCTTTCTCGGGGGCGTTGGGCGCGATCGGGTTGGTCGTATCCACGATGGTCTTGCCTTTCAGAAGGGCGGGCCCGCATAAATCCAAAGCGGATTCTGCAGCATCACCTTTGACGGAAAGGACGATGATGTCCGCATACTGGGGCAGTTCTGCATAACCTTCAGCAGGTCGTCGTCAAGGCCTGCACAGTTCCGACCTTATCGTGTGAAGCAGGCGACCACTTCCACGTGCGGCGTGTGCGGCATCTGATCGAGGGGTTGAATGCAGCGGGCCTGAAAACCCTGCTCGGTCAGTTTCCTGGCGTCGTTGGCAAAGGACTGGGGATCGCAGGAAATCATGATCACCGTGTGCAAAGCGGGAAGTCGCGGCACGAGCTTCCATAAGGTCCCAAGGCCGGCGCGGGGAGGGTTGGCCAGCATCATGCGCGTGTCTGCGGCGACGCGGGCGATATCCGGCAGGGCCTGCTTACTGTAAAGATCCATGCGCTGCGCCTCGACCCCGGGCCAGTTTTTTTGCTGGAGGGTTTCGATGGCTTCGGCTCCGACCTCAAGCGCCAGGATGCGGGAAAAGCCGAGGGAAACGAGGACCTCAGTGAAGTTGCCGGCACCGGCGAAGAGTTCAAGCACGGGCTCGGTTTTGGATTTTGAGTGCAGCCGCTCGGCGACCCAGTTCCGCATGGCTTCATTCTGTTTGGCGTTGGCCTGCTGGAACGGTCGGCGACGATTGATCTGAAAATCCTGGGGATCGCTGTCTTCATCAAGATCCAGATAATTCCAGATGTGACCTGGGCCGGGCTGCCATGAAGCATCCGGGAGTCGGGACTTGAGACTCTGCAGATGCTCGTGCATGCGAGGCGTCAGGACCATGCATTCTTCGATCGGGGCGATGCAAAGACCCTGACGACCGGAGTAGCCGAGGATGTGTCCATCTGTTTTGAACTGCGCGCGGCGTCTGTAATGATAAAGATCCGGCGAGGGCCAGATGTTTTCCACCGCCAAAGATCCAAGGCCGACACGCTGAAGAGCATAGCTCACGCGATGCTGTTTCTCGCGCAGCTGAGCCGCGTAATCCACCATCATCCAGGGGCAGCCGAAGCATTGCGCAGCGCCAGGGCCCAGATGCCGGCACGGAGGAGTCTGGCGTTCAGGGGAAGGACGCACAAGGGTCAGGAGTTCCGCGAACTGATAATCACCATCCCGTTCATCCGTGCTTTGAAAACGTCCGACATCACCGCGCCAGGTTCCGCGCACGAAGTAGGTGATCCGATGCGGACCCTTGACCACGCCGTAGCCCTGATTGGAAAGATGTGTGACTTCAGCTTCAAAGATGGATGCGTCCCGTTCCACCAGCTTTGCTCCCTTCGCTCTGGAAATCGGCTGGTTATAGCATCAAGGCGAAGGCGGGCCAAGGGCTGATGGGGTTCAGCCCACGCTTTCCGAGGTCTCGGTGGAACTGACCGCATTCTGAATGAAGTCCTCGATTTCCTGCCGCCGGTTCATCGCATCGTTATAGCCCAAATCCGCCAAACGTTCGCAGTAACTCGGAACGAAGAGGAGATAGCTGACGAGGTTGCCGGCGTCGTCCTTGGACCCGAGGCCGCCGACGAGATAGCGGATGGAGCGCGGGAGCTTTTCGTATTCCTGATAGGCGATCGCGCTGATGTCCTCGGTCGGGCTGATGTGCAGGCAGTTGATGGAACGCAGCTGGGATTTCTGCCTTTCGGCTTCGGGGACAAAGCTGAGGGTATTGTTGATGCGGCGCAGGCGTTCCACGTCGATGGCCACACCGTCGAGCAAGACGGAATTCAGCAAAACGCTTAAAATACGGGCAATGCTCGGGACGTTGTGCTGCACGGGAACCTGAGGCTCACCGGGTGGCGTGTGCTGGACGCCGATGACGAGTATGTTTTCCGCGTGCAGGTGAATCGCGGGACTGAGCGGGGCGGTATTCCTGAGGCAGCCGTCGCCGAAGTATTGACCGTCGATGGCGACCGGCGCAAAGAAAAGCGGAATCGCCGCGGACGCGCAGACGTGATTCAGAGTGATGCCCGAAGGCTGGCTGACGCGCCGCGTGCGATGCCAGTCCGTGTAGGGCTTGGCGCTGCTGACGAAGGTGATGTTCGTCGAGGTCGCGTAATCGGTGGCCGAGAGGGCCAGGGCATCTATAAGGCCCGTTTCCAGATTATGCTGGATGTTGGAGAAGTCGATGTGATCGGTCAGGTACTTGAAAAGTGGGGTCGTATCGAGCAGGTAGTTGGCGCGCTTGGTGCCGAAGGAACCGCTGGTGATGATGTCGGTGGCCAGATTCCAACCGATATTGCCGAAGGAACGCAGATCGGTGCGGAAGATTTGGTTGATGTTCAGCTGACACCAAAGATCCGTGAGTTTTTTCGCGGACCACACAAAGCTTTCATGCCTTGCGGCCAGGAAGCTGGCGTTGATGGCGCCCGCGCTGACGCCTGTGATGACGGTGAACGCATCCGGCCGTCCCATATCTGTGCACAGTTCTGCCAGAGCTTTGACCACACCCGCTTGATACGCGCCGCGCGCTCCGCCACCGGACATAACCAAAGCCAGACGCTTTTCACGAAGGAATGTGATGGCCCACCTCCCTGTTAGCTAGACACTGAGCATCATCTTATCGCATTCAGGAGCTTGCGAAAAGAGCGGACGGAGCGGAGTCAGCAGACTGAGCAGCACAATTCCCCGCCTCGATTGTGTATGTCGGTTTGTACGCGGATGGGTCATCTGCTAAGCTGGATGGATGCCAAAGGAGGGGCTGGACCATGCTCGCTAAACTGAAAAAAATTCTGGGTTGGGGGGACGGAGGGTCCCAGGGAGCGCCGGCGGCTGTGGGTGAGGCGCGGCTTCATACGCGGTATAACCTTGAGGACTTCGATTTCATCCGCCTTGAATTCCCGATCGAGCAGTTTCCTAAACTTCGCGATATCAGCTACGGGGGCTTTGCGCTCCTGAAAACCGGCCTGGCGCTGCCCGAGTTTTCTGACCCGGAAATCCCGGGCTTTCTGCATCTCTTCCAGCGCAGCTGTCCGATCAAAGCCAAGAAGGTGCATGAGGACCGCGATAAAATCGGCTTTCAATTCATCCACGATAGCGAAGGCATCCTGGTCTTCCTGCGTTCGTTTCTGGAAGATATGCGCTGCGGATCCACACTCGATAAGGTCGATCCCATCCTTCTGAGCGAAAGCTTCCAAAAGAAATACACGCTCGCCCTGCGCGGCGACGGTCCGGTCGATCTTTACATCGACTGGCACGACGGCCAGCTGCACAAAGCCCTGCTGACGCAAAGGGAAAATAAAATCTATTCCGAAGTCCGCTGGCTCGAAGGCAAATTACAAACCGGCCGCGTTCTGGATCAGGAAGGGGTGGCCCCGCGCATGGTCACCGATGCCACTCCCGATCCTTTGGCCCTGCAAAAATCCCTGCAGATCATGGTCGGAGCCCTGATCAAACGCAGCGACTGGATCGAACCCCTGAATGCCCTTTACCAGGAACTTCACCGCTGGCATGACCTGCGCAGCCAGGACTAAGGATGCAGGGGCTGCCCAGGCATGGTCGGCCAGATCCGAGGCGCGGCCTGGTCGAAATGTTCGCGAGCGGTTCTTTGCAGCTGCCGCTCGCTCATCTCCTCGGCTTTCTCGGTAGTCACGCGCACATCCCGATGCCGCAGCTCGCTCTGAAAAAACTCCGCGAATTCATGCGGCGCCCGGCCTATGCCCAGCACCAGAAGATCGGTGACGCCATCCAGCACCGTGCTGACCTTTTCATAGAATTCGTGCAGCTCATGCTTCTGGTGCGCTTCATGATGCTGGGCGGAAAAGGGCCCTGTTTCATGCATGTAGGGCTGTGATTTGGCTTTCCCACCCGTGCTGCGATGCTTCGATTCGAGGCCGGAATATAGAGTGGAAACGTCAGCTTCCTGAGGTCTGACCAGAATGGCTTTAAAGTGGTCGATCCAGACTGCGCCCCAATTTTTCTGAGTGGATGCATTCATAATTTTCCCCTTTGTTCTATACGATACCCTCCCGCAGAATACTGCGGGACGCCTTGCCGTAAAACAAGGATTTTGCAATCTCCGTGACCAAGGCATAGACCACGGTGATGATGAGTATCAAAAGCAGAAGACGTGCAGGCAAAGGCGAGAAGCCGAGTCCGCTGGCCAAGGGCGAGGACGGAATGAAGAAGGCTAAAAGGGCCACGGTCACCGTGCTGAACAACAAAAAGGAACTGGGCCGACTGCGATAAAAACGTCGTTGGGTACGAAGCACCAGGGCCACGATGAGTTCGGTCATGAGGGATTCCACAAACCAGGCCGTGCGAAACTCGATGACATCCGCATGAAAGACAAAACGCAGAAGGCCAAAGGTCAGAATATCAAACACGGAACTAATTAAACCGAAGACCAGCATGAAGCGCAGAATCCTTTGCAGGTCCCAATGAAGAGGCTTCAGGGTCACCTCGGGGTCCACGCTATCCGCCGCCAGTCCCAAGGCGGGAATGTCCGATAGAAAATTATTCAGAAGAATCTGTCCCGCCAGCAGCGGAAGAAAGGGCAGCGTCAGCGACGCCAAGGCCATGCTGAACATGTTTCCCAGGTTGGCGCTGGTGGTCATCTGAATATACTTCATCGTGTTGGCAAAGGAACGGCGGCCTTCCAAAATACCCTGGCGCAGAATCGCCAGATCCTTTTCCAGGAGCACAAAATCCGCAGACGCCTTGGCAACATCCACGGCTGCCTCGACGGAAATGCTGGTGTCCGCAGCATGCATGGCCGCGATGTCATTGATCCCGTCGCCCATGTAGCCCACGGCATGACCGCGCTTTTTCAGGGCGAGTACGATCCTTTCCTTCTGATTCGGATCGACCTGCGCAAAGACATCGACCGATCCCGCGGCCTTGGCCAACGCCATGCCATGCAGAAGATCCAGCTCATCCGCTGTCATGATGCGCGGCTCTGCAATGCCGATGCTGTGCGCGACCTGACGGCTGACGGCCGCGTTATCGCCGGTGATGATCTTGATCTGAACTCCCAGCCGACGGAGTTCCTGCATGGTGCATTCAATGCCGCTTTTGATTTGATCCGCAAAGGTCAGAAAACCAAGTAAGGTCAGATCCCGCTCATCGTCCTTGTCATAGCGATCCTTGGGCGCGACTTTTTTCTCTGCGATACCGAGGACGCGAAAACCCTGGGCGCTCCACTGCAGGAAAAGCTCCTTCCAGCGCTGCGCGTCCTCGGGGTTTTGCGTGCAAAGGGCCAGCATGGGTTCAAACGCGCCTTTGGTGATCATCCGCGGGCCATCCGCCGAGCTGATGATCACACTCAGGCGTTTCCGAACAAAATCATAGGGGATCTCGCCGAGTTTGGTCTCGCTTCCTTTCGGTTCCAAGGCTTGACGTATCGTATCATCCAGAGGATTGGACATGCCGGTTTGAAAGAAGGCATTCCATGCGGCCGCTTCCAAAACGGCATGGGAAAGCTGACCGCTGGTATCATAAGCGCCTTCCAGCTGAATCACGCCTTCGGTGATGGTGCCGGTTTTATCCGTGCAGAGGATGTCCATGCTGCCCAGATTTTCAATGGCATTCAGCCGTCGCACCAGAACACCGAGTCCTGCCATGCGCTGAGCGCTCGACGCGAGGTTGATCGTCAAAATCGCCGGCAATAGTTCCGGACTCAACCCGACCGCCAAGGCCACGGCAAACATCATGGACTCGGCGTTGGCAGCGCCTTTATACGCATGGGCCGCGAACACCAGCAGCACCATGACGAGCATAATCCAGAGCAAAAGCGCCCCGAAACGGCGAAGACCCTTATCAAAATCCGATTCCGGCGCGGGCTGACGCAAATGCTCCGCGATCTTTCCGTATTCGGTATCCTGGGCGATGGCCACGACCAGAGCGCGACCATGACCACTGCGAACGCTCGATCCCATGTAAATGCAGTGGCTGCGTTCCACCAGCTGCGTGCCCGGAGGCAGACCTTCGGCCTTCGGAACTTTTTGAACCGCAAAGCTTTCGCCGGTGATGACAGCCTGATTGATAAAAAGTTCGTCAGCGTCCAGCAGGACGCAATCGGCGGGCACCAGGCGTCCCGGTCCTAAAATCACAAGGTCGCCCGGCACCAGTTCATCATTGGGAATCTGAATCAGAGCGCCGCTTCTCAGGACCTGGGATTTTAATTTCAAGCGACTCGCAAGTTCCTCCAGGGCGCGACTTGAGGCGTATTCACGCCAAAAGCTGATGCAGGCGCTGATGAAGATAATGGCGAGAATGAGCAGAGCATCGGTCCAGTCGGCAAGAATCCCCGAGATCACAGCCGCGAAAATAAGCAGCAGCACGAGGGGACTTTGGAACTGGCGCATGAGAAGGCGCAGAGGGGATGTTCGCGAAAGGATCTGTCGCTGCGAGGGCTTCAAAAGCTTCAGGCGCTGCTCGGCTTCCGCGGTTGCCAGGCCCTGAGGCCCGGATCCAAGGCGCTGGCAGAGTCCGGCCTGCGTCTCCGTCCAGTAGGCCTCTTTTGTTCCGTGATTCCCCAAAGCCCCGCCTTTAAAAAAACAGGTTTAAAATCGGTGCTGCCATCAGCGCGCTATCCATGCGATCCAGGAGTCCGCCATGTCCGGGCAGAATGCGTCCTGAGTCCTTGATACCGCGATAGCGTTTGAAAACGGATTTAAAAAGATCTCCGCCTTGTCCCACCATCCCACAGACGGCACCGACGACAAGGATGAAGGGCCAGGAGCCCAGCTCGCCCCCATAAATCCCTGCGACCACCAGCGCGGCCAGACAGCTGCCGATGAATCCGCCCAGGGCGCCTTCCCAGGTTTTTTTCGGGGAAATGAAAGGAGCCATCGGTCGACGGCCCCAGGTGCGGCCGCAAAAATAGGCCGCGGTGTCGCCAGCCCAGGCTATGCTCAGGAGCAGGATCACAAAGCGTTCATTCTCCGCTTTCTGATAGAGCTGAGCGATCATAAGCCAGGGAAGGATCGCATAGGTCATCGCAAGAACCACCGAACCGGAGCGATGACTTCTTTGCTCCATGCTCCCGGGCAGGAGCGCGCTCAGGGCCGCTGCGCCCAGCAGGAAAACAGACAGGAGCGCAAGCGTCTCCTCATGCGGAGCCCAGAGCAGCACAAGGAAGACCAGCGTCGAGGCCAGGGCGAGGCTTATATTCTGCCTTCGAAAGCCCGGGCCCTCTTCCACGTAAATGCGCATGATTTCCCAGGCAACAAGGCCTTGAATAACGGCGAAAAAAATCAGGACAAGTTTCGAGCTTCCGTAAATGAGTATTCCCAGCACCAGGGGCAAACCGATCACACTGCTCAGGATGCGTTTGATCATAATACGTCAGCGATCTGCAGACAGCCCGTACCCTGGATGCGGTCTGCTTTCAAATCCTGAAGTGCTCGGTTCGCCTCGTCCAGGGCATAGATATGCACATGCGGCTTGAGGCCGATCGCAGCCGCCACCTTCAGCAGCTCTTCGCCGTCACTTCGCGTATTGGCTGTGACGGAGTGAATATTTTTTTCGTAAAAAAGATGCTTCTCGTAGTTGAGCACCGGGATATCGCTCATATGAATTCCAGCCAAAGCCAGGGTTCCTCCTTTTTTTAAAGCCTCCAGCGCCACGGGAACAAGGTCACCGGCCGGCGCAAAGATGATGGCGCTATCGAGTTTTTCCGGAAAGTCTTCCTGCGGGCCACCCACCCATCGTGCGCCCAGCTGCCTCGCAAGGTCCTGATGCAGCTCGCCCCGCGATTTGACCAGAACCTCGCAGCCGCGCGCCTTTGCGATCTGAGTGACGATGTGAGCTGACGAACCGAAACCGAAAATCCCCAAACGTCCACCCGGTGGAAGTTCGGCGCGTTTTAAGGCGCGATAGCCGATAATGCCGGCACAGAGCAGGGGAGCCGCTTCCGCATCCTCGAAGGCATCCGGGATCGCATAAGCATAGTCCTCAAGCACGGTGGCGAATTCCGCGAAGCCGCCATGCGCATGGTATCCAGTGAATTCCGGGCTTTCACAAAGGTTTTCCCGTCCACTTTCACAATAGGCGCAGCTTCCGCAGGTCTTTCGCAGCCAGGCGATGCCGACCCGCGCGCCGATCGGAAAACGCGAGGCATGCGGGCCCAGAGCCTCGACGTGACCGATGACCTGATGCCCGGGAATGACTCTTTTTTTGCGCGGGGGCAGATCGCCTTCAATCACATGCAGATCAGTCCGGCAGATGGCGCAGCAGTGAACGCGAATGCGGATTTCGCGATCGCCCGGAACGGGGACTGCGAGATCAGCCAGAAGCAGCGGGGATTCCATTATGTCCGTTTGATGTTCCAAGACCATGGCTTTCATACAAACGCCGCCTCCCTCAGAGTTTTCTCCAGGTCCATTCTCAAGCAACCCTTATGCCAGTCTTCAACGCGGCGAAGAGCGAGGCCACGGCGTGAATTGAGCCAGTTCATCGAGTGAGATGCCGCGACTCTGGAAGGTCTGCGGCCAGCATGAGGACTTAAACAGCGGGCACAGTCCTTGCTCTTTTTCCTTTCCAGGTAAACTCATCGTAAGTTTATGGAGGAGATATCCCCATGAAAACGTCAACAGCCGCCCCCTACATTCAATGGCTAGGGGATATCAGCCTGAACGATTTACCCCAGGTTGGCGGGAAAACAGCAGCGCTCGGTGAAATGTACCAGAAGCTCGGAGCCAAAGGCATTGCCATACCCAATGGTTTTGGCATCACCGCGGCCGCGTACTGGTTCTTTCTTGATGAAAACGGACTGCGTGATTTTATCAGGTCGACGATTGAAGGAACTGATCTGAAGAATGCCGATGAACTGCAAAGGGTCGGCCAGACGATCCGGCAGCGCATCGTGAACGCAAGGCTCCCGGAAGCCCTGCAAAAACCGGCATTGGAGGCCTTTCGCGAACTCATGGAAGGACGCTGGGACGCGGGCGTGGCCATTCGCAGCAGCGCCACGGCCGAGGACCTTCCCGAAGCGAGCTTCGCCGGTCAGCAGGAAACCTATCTGAACGTAAGAAGCGAGGAGCAGTTCCTGCTGTCGTGCAAACAGTGTTTCGCGTCGCTCTTCACCGATCGCGCGATCTCCTATCGTGAAGATCGCGGCTTTGATCATTTCTCCATAGCGTTGTCGATCTGCGTGCAGCACATGGTGCGTTCGGATCTTGCCTGCTCCGGTATCATGTTTTCTCTGGATACCGAGACAGGTTTTAAGAACGCCGTCCTGATCAACGCCTCCTATGGGCTGGGTGAAAACATCGTTCAAGGCGCGGTCAACCCAGATGAGATCTATGTGTTCAAGCCGACCCTGAGGCAGGGAAAGCGGCCCATCCTGCAAAAGAAAGTCGGCTCGAAGGAATATAAAATGATCTATGATGCGGGCGGCAGTCGCATGGTGCGGAACGTCCCTGTGCCCGAGGCCGAGCGCGGAAGGATCTGCATCAGTGATGAGGATATCCTGCAGCTGGCGCACTGGGCGGGGGCGATCGAGGATTATTTTTCGGAATTGAAAGGGCGGCCCACGCCGATGGATATGGAATGGGGCAAGGATGGAATCAGCGGGCGCCTTTACATTCTGCAGGCGCGACCTGAAACCGTGCAGTCGCAGAAGAATACGCTTCAGCTCTCGTTCTATCGGCTGAAAGAACCGGGCAAGGTCCTGGCGGAAGGCCGTGCGGTGGGCGAGAAAATCGCCCATGGGAAGGCCCGGGTGATTCGGGATGCCATGAACCTGAGGGAGCTTCAGGACGGCGAGATCCTGGTCACAGAAAAAACTGATCCTGACTGGGAACCTTCCATGCGGAAAGCGGCTGCGATCGTCACCAATCGCGGGGGCCGCACCTGCCACGCGGCTATCGTCAGTCGCGAGCTGGGTCTGCCGGCGATCGTGGGAACGGAAAATGGAACCGAGGCCCTGCGCGATGGGCAGATGATCACCGTGTCCTGCGCGGAAGGGGAAACGGGTCATGTCTATGAAGGGGCCCTCGCCTATGAGCAGCAGTCGGTGGATGCGGAAGCGGTCGCCCAGCGCCCGCGGACACAGATCATGATGAATATCGCCAACCCTGATGAAGCCTTCCGTCTGAGCCAAATCCCGAATGATGGAGTGGGGCTGGCCCGGATTGAATTCATCATCAACCATTCCATCAAAATCCATCCCATGGCCCTCTTGCGCTTTGATCAGCTGAAAAATCACGCCGATGCCGAGAAAATAGCGGCTTTGACCCAGGGCTATCCGAGCCGCGCGGCCTATTTCATAGACAAGCTGGCTCAGGGTGTCGCCATGCTGGGGGCCGCGTTTTATCCGAAGCCGGTGATCGTCCGCTTCAGCGATTTCAAGACCAATGAATATGCGAACCTTCTGGGCGGCCGGCAATTCGAGCCGGTCGAGGACAACCCCATGATCGGTTTCCGCGGGGCCTCCCGCTACTACAGTCCGCTTTATAAGGAAGGTTTTGCTTTGGAATGCGAGGCCATCAAAAAGGTTCGCAATGAAATGGGGCTGACCAATGTCAAGGTCATGATTCCCTTCTGCCGAACTTTGGATGAAGGGCGCAAGGTGCTGCAGGTCATGAAAGAGAATGGGCTGGAGCGCGGACGTGATGGTCTTGAGGTTTACGTGATGTGTGAGATCCCCAGCAATGTGATCCTGGCGGATGAGTTCGCGAAGATCTTCGATGGCTTTTCCATTGGCTCCAATGATCTGACCCAGCTGACGCTCGGCGTGGATCGGGATTCGGAACTCCTCGCTGAAATTTTCGACGAACGCAATGCCGCCGTGCAGCGCACGATCAGCGAGCTGCTTCGCAAGGCTCAGGCCTCCCATACCAAAATCGGAATCTGTGGCCAGGCTCCCAGTGATTATCCTGAATTTGCCGCTTACCTTGTGAAGGAGGGCATCGACAGCATTTCGCTGAATCCTGATACGCTGATGAAGACCACGCTTTTGGTCAAAGAGATTGAAGCGGCGGAAGCTCGTCCTCATTCGTAGCGGGATGACCGCAGGCGGCCGCACCCAGGCGCTGATGGATCAAGGTTGAAGGGAGGGTGAAGGTGAAGGACGTTCCGCGCCCTTCCTCGCTCGTCACCCGCACCTGGCCGCCATGCGCTTCGACGATGCCTTTGACCACGAACAGTCCCAGCCCGAAACCCCCTTTGGAATCATGCGGCTTCCAGTAGCGTTCGAAAAGCAGAGGAAGATAATCCTCTTTGATGCCAACGCCGGTGTCCGTGACATTGAATTCCAGCCAACCATCCTCGCGCAGGTGAACGCTCAGGTCAATCGTTCCATCTGCAGGCGTGTATTTGATGGCGTTGGTGATCAGGTTATTCAGAATCTGACAGAAGCGCGTTCGATCCATATAGAAGAGCGGCAGGGAGTCAGGGAGATTCATCTTGAGCTGCACAGATTTTTCAGTCGCAAAGGGGCGCAGAAGGTCGATGGTCTCCCGAATGATGGCCATGCCCTCGAAACTTTCATAGTGCAGAACGAACTGATTGGAATCAAGGTGAGAGAGATCGAGAAGATTGGCGATCAGCTCGTGCATGCGGCGGCTAGCGGATTTTGCCAGCTGGGCGATGCGTACGATCTGTTCGCCGGTCTGTGAGCGCGTCAGCTGCTTTGTGATCAGATCGCAGCTTTGCATGATCACAGTCAGGGGACTGCGCAGGTCATGGGACACGATAGCCACCACGTCCTCGCGAGCCTGGACCGCTTGCTTTAACCTTTCTGCATAGCGCGCATTCTCGATGGCGAGCGCTGCGAGACGTCCCAGCTCCTCGGCGGACATGAGGTCCAGTTCATCATAATGACGAGTGCGTTCGTAGCTGATAAAGCCAAGGACACCGATTTTCTTATCTTCGGCGATCATAGGGACGAACATATAGGAATGCAGGATTTTCCGAAGCTCCGCGGCCTGCTCCGCGTTCTGGGCTATGGAAGCGATCACCGATTCATCGACATTCGAAATCAGAACCGAGCGGCGCGTGTCGAGGACGCCCAGCACGCCCAGACGGGTCCTGGGATTGGGCGCATAGCGATTCAAAAAGGCTTCAAAGCGCTCCGCGCTGATAGCACTGTTATGAGCTTTGGACACGAGCCGCGGCACCCCGGTTTCATCCAGCAGATAAATAAGGCTGGAGTCGGCGAACTCTTCGGTCATGAGACTCGTCACCCGCTGCAGGGTGTCCTGGACATCCCGCATGGCGATCAGCTCCTCGCCTGCATGCGCGACGAGGGCCTGGTTTCTTTCCAAGCGGTAGCGCCGCGAGATATCGTAGTTGGTGACGATCGCACCGAGGATGCCGCCTGACTCATTGCGCAGGGGCATGGCTGAATTCAAAACGACCTTATGGGAGCCATCGAAACATTCGATCTTGATGGTTTCATCGACCGATGTTTCCCCTTTCTCCAAAGCTCGCGCCAAGGCCCATTCATGCGCGCCTATCAATTGCCCATTATGCGCCCACCAGCCTTTGTATTCTCCATACTGCTCGATGCCGACATACCGCATGCCGCGCCAGATTTCGATTCCTGCAGGGTTGCCCCTGGTGATTTTCCCTGTGCTATCGGTTATCCAAATCCCAACCGGCACGGCATCCAGAACTCCGCTTAAAAGCTGCTCCTGGTTTTTGAGTTTGAGCTCATCCTTTTGCCTCTGCTGGTCCAATCTATCGAGTTCTCGTGCTGTCAACCAGTTGAAGAGGAGAAGGCCCCCAAGCGTGAACAGCATGGCCCAGGCCAGCGCATAAGGCCGATTGGTCTGACCGAAGAAATATTCAAAGCGGCTGACAAAGACGATGAAAAAGGGCGCCACAATCACGGCAATCAGCTGTCGCCGGGCGATGACGCCACCGACGGTCTCCTGTATGAATAGTCCGGCGAGACCGTCATAGGGGGGCCTGAAAAGCAGCGCGAACGACAGCAAAACCGAAGCGACGGCCGTATTGGTGGCCGCGCCGCTTGCATGCCTAAAGGCTGGAAACATACTGTAGAATTGATCAGCTCCTAAAAACGCGCTGATGAGAGTGATCAAAGGCAGGACCAGGAGCAGTGCCGATAGCAGCCGATGAATCAGCTGCAGCGACGGCTCGCGGCGATTGTTAAGGATAAGGGCTAATCCCAGTAGGGTAAGGTTCAGAGCCGTTTCCGGAGCTGGACGTCCCGGAATTCCCTTGACGGACAGCTTATCTTGGGAAAACAGGTGATCCACGCCAAGGTCGATCGGTACTGAATATTGCAGCAGCGTGATGAAACCTATGAGGAACGGCACGAAACCAAGAGCGAGACCGATGCGGTTGGCGAGTTTGCGGCGGACACTGGCAGGATCCATACTGCGCAGGATCAGACTTACACCCGCGCAGCCCAGGGCGACCGCGGTATTGAAACGCATCGGCGGACTTTCATCAAACCATTGCCGAAGGGGCGGTTTGTCCGCATACATTCCGAGCAAGGCTGTAAGACTGATCGCGACCGTGCCCAAACAGGCCAGGAAGGAAAACGTTTTGAACCGCTGTTCCCACTTGTTCAAGGTCGCCCGTCCTCACTGATTCGGAGACGATTTTCCACATCCGAAACACCTGGAACCGCCCAGGCAGCCCATTTTACGTCTTCGCTTTCTGCAAGACTTTGCACTGTGCCTGTGAGTATCACTTTGCTGCCACTGATTTCAACACCGATGTTTTGTGCGTCGTCCGCCGCCATGCGCTGCAGGGCTTCTTCGATTTTTTTCTTCACATCCAAAGGCTCGACGCCCTTTTCGATGCTGATGTGATTGACGAGCTCGGTAATTCCAGTCAGGTTGCGGAGAGCTTTTTCCGCAGCGTTGCGTTGAAAATCCCAATCCACATGCCCGCGCAGGATCACCCGGCCGTTTTCCACCGACACCTGAACGGACGCCGGAACCAGGACATTCCAGGCCAAAGCGTCCGCAGCTGCCCGCGCAATATCCGTATCGGAACGCACATGCGTGCCGGGCAGTTTGACTTCAAGGGAATCGGCGACAGCCTTCACCCCGTGAACTCGAAAACAGGCTCGCTCGGCTGCATATTTTTCGGCATAACTGCTGACCTCTCCGGTCAGGGTTACCACTCCATCCTGAACGGCCACACCAATGTGCTCGGCGGCAACCGCGGGACTGTATTCCAGTGCCGCTATGATATCTCTCTGCAGCTGTCGATCGTTTTTCATAAGACCCTCCTTTCTTTCCCAGGGTGGGGATTTTCCAAGAGTAGACTTGTGGATTCCTGCATAGTCTGTAGGATTGCTTGCGTCCGCTTCGTTTGGAACTCCATGAAGGATGCCGCATCCATGCCACCGATTCCGTCTCAACCTTATGCCCTGACTTTGGAGCGGCTCAAGGAATATATGCAGACCGATCCTGAACGAGGACTCTCGGATGATGAGGTCCAGCGGCGCTTGGGCGAGTATGGCTCGAATCAGCTGGAAGAGGAAACATCGGAATCCTGGCTGATTAAATTTTTCAAACAGTTCCAATCTGTTCTGATAGTAATCCTCATCGTCGCGGCAGCCATGGCCGGTCTCATGGGGGAATGGACGGAAACCTGGGCCATCCTTGCCATCGTGCTTTTGAACGGAGTGATCGGATTTTTTCAGGAAGCGCGAGCGGAACAAGCGATCGCGAGTTTGCGTCAGCTCGCCTCGCCCCAGGCGCGCGTGATTCGTAGCGGCGCGAGCCGATTGATTGCCGCCGTCGACCTTGTCCCTGGTGATCTGATTGAACTGGAGGCCGGCGATTTCGTGCCGGCGGATACGCGCTTGATCGAAGCCTACGATTGCCGTTGCCAGGAAGCGGCCCTGACCGGCGAATCCGTCCCGGTCCATAAAAAAGCCCAGCCACCTCTTGCTGAAAAAACCATACTGGCCGAACGCAGCAATATGCTCTTCATGGGCACCACAGTGCTTTCCGGCCGCGCGAAAGGATTCGTGGTGGCGACCGGAATGCAAACCGAATTGGGGCACATCGCAGGAATCCTGCAAAGGCAGCCGCAGGAGCCGACCCCTTTGCAGCTTCGCCTGGCTGAACTCGGTCGCATACTCATCGTGCTCTGCCTCGGCATGATTGCGCTTATTTTTGCGCTTTATAGCCTGCGCGGGGATGCGTTGAAAGATGTTTTTCTTTTTGCGATCAGCCTTGCGGTCGCGGTGATCCCGGAGGGCCTGCCGGCCTTCGTCACGATCGCGCTGGCTCTTGGCCTGACCCGCATGGCCAAACGCAATGCCTTGATCCGACGCTTGCCGAGCGTGGAAACTTTGGGATCGGTCACCGTCATCTGCACGGATAAAACCGGAACACTGACCCGCAACGAGATGACCGTCCGGGTTTTGGAGATCGGTCCCTATGCTTATGAAGTCAGTGGATCGGGCTATCAAAGGGAAGGTGCCATCACGCGGACGCGCGAGGTCGAGGGCCTTGGCTCCGGGGATGACGATCTGCATTTGGCGCTTTGGATCGGAGCGCGCTGCAATCACGCGAAAATCATCCCGGAAGCGGCTCCTTCCCAGTCCTGGTCGGTTCTTGGAGATCCCACCGAAGCCGCGCTCTTGATTGCCGCGGACAAGGCAGGCATTGCAGTGGGCAACGATCCCCTTCTGCAAAACAAGCCCTTTGATGAACGAAAGCGCATGTCGATCGTGGTCCAGGCCGAGGGCGGTGGACCGATGATGCTCATGAAAGGTGCGGCCGAATCGCTGCTGAGCTGCTGCGCTCATGAGCTGTGGGATGGTCAGGTGCGAAGGCTCAGTCCAGCCCGTCGTCAGGAAATTTTGAATGCGAACCATGCGATGTCGTCCCGGGCTCTGCGTGTGCTCGGTCTGGCATTTCGCAGCTTTCCCGCAGTGCAGACCGACTATAAGGAAGACGAGCTTATCTATGTCGGCCTGGTCGGAATGATGGATCCGCCGCGCGATGAGGCGAAGGCCGCTATTCGGAGCTGTCTCGACGCTGGAATCATGCCGGTGATGATCACCGGGGATCATCCGGCCACAGCCCGGGCCATCGCCATGGAACTGGGATTAACGACGGCCGACGGGCGTGTGATGACAGGGCAGGACATTGATGATGGACCTTTAGGTCAACTCGAAAAGGATGTCGCCGGCATTGCTGTTTATGCGCGTGTCACCCCGGAGCATAAGCTGAAAGTTATTGAAGCCTGGAAAAAACATGGGGCCATCGTTGCCATGACCGGCGACGGGGTGAATGATGCGCCCGCGGTCAAGGCCGCTGATATCGGCATTGCGATGGGCATCACCGGCACCGATGTGACGAAGGAGGCATCGGATATCATTCTGATGGATGATAACTTCGTTTCGATCGTGAACGCGGTGGAAGAGGGGCGCGGGATTCTTGATAACATCAAAAACATCATTCATTATCTTTTAGCGGGCAATGTCAGCGAGGTCCTGCTTGTGCTGACCTGCGTGATCGTGGGCTGGCCCTTGCCGCTGCAGCCGATGCAAATCCTTTGGATCAATCTCGCGACCGATGGCTTCCCGGCCCTGGCTTTGGCTGCGGAGCGGCCTGAGCCCGGCATCATGCGTCGAAAGCCAAGGCCGGTCAAGGAACCTATCCTGTCCTGGGGCAATGGCCGCCGCATCCTTGGTCATGGCCTGCTTCTGACCGCGATGATGCTCATAGGTTTTTACTGGTCTTATGCTTTGCATCCACCCACGCGGGGTCAGTTGCCTTTGGCCCAGACGGTTACATTTTTCATCTGTGCTTTTGCGCAGCTGTTCTTTGCGCTTGGCTGCCGGAGTCAGACCCAGACCTACTGGAGCCGAGGCGCACTCAGCAACCCCGCCTTGATCGGGGCTCTTATCGTGGCGGCGGGACTTCAGTTTGCGATCGTTTACATTCCCGCTTTGCGTGTGATCTTTTTACGCGCGGATCCCAAGTTTGGCCTGGATACATGGATGCCCATGCTGATTCTGGCGATTTTTCCCGTGTCGATAGTGGAGCTGATTAAAATTGGGAGGGGAGTGATCCGGTCAGGGTCGAAGCCCTGACCCTTCGGGTCTTTAACGTCGCCGGGCGTGTTGAACGTCGCCGGGCGTGTTGAACGCCGCCGGGCGTGTTTAACGCCGCTGGGCGTGGCAGTCCCGGCAGACGGAGAACTGCGAGAATGGAGGCATCATCGCCTTGCATTCAGTGCAGAAGGAAAGAGGAAGCCCTATAGTTTTCTTCCGCGTCACCCTTTTATTGCCGGCCAGCAGCTTATTGATCAGCCCGTCATAGAACGCGGCCAATTCCTGCGCCTTTTCTTTTTCCTGGAAAATTTCCGGTTTTTTGTTGGCGAACCAGAGGTAAACTGTCAGGTTCTTCCTTTGGGACTCGGCATATTCCAGACGGGCACCGGGATCCTCAAAGATTCGAAGGTCGACGGTGTTCTTCTCTTTTTCCAGGACCTTCTTGTAGCCGATCGCCAGATCCAGAAAGTACCCGAAGGCATCCTCGTTTTTCGGATCCGCCGGCGCGATGCTGAAGAACCAGCGGACGCTGAGCGACGACGCATCGGTGCCGAAGATCCGATCCATCTTCTCGGCCACGATCAGGGTCTCTTCCGAGATATCGACCGAGAAAATCTCATGACCGATCTTTTGGAATTTCCTGAGGGCGAAATCCAAGCTGTGGTTATTAAAACTTTCACAGATTTTTCGAATGTGCGCCGCGGTCGGCTTCATATGCACATCGGTCAGGCCCACATCGGGTTCGGGAGCGGTGTAACGCTGCCGCAGAAAGTGCAGGTCCTTGGCATCATAGCTCGTGATAATCCCGGCTTCCGAAGCGATGCCGTAGCGACCCGCGCGGCCTCCGATCTGCTTGACTTCCTGGGGGGCAAGACGCCGGAAGCCTTCGCCATCGAACTTTTCCGTTTCCGTGAAAAGGATCTTGTGGATCGGCAGGTTCAACCCCATGCCCACGGCATCGGTGGCCACGAGGTAATCCGTCTCCCCATCGCGGAAACGGCGGGATTGCTCTTTTCGCACTTCAGGCGAGAGCGCGCCGTACACCACCGAGACATTGGCCCCGGCTCCTTCCAGCATGTCCTTCCACAGCAGGACGTTCTTCCGCGAAAAACAGATGAATGCTGTACCTGCCTCGGGGAGTTTCTTCGGATCCTCTTTATGCTCGGCAAAAACCAAAGGCGACATCCTTTGGGTATAGATGATCTCGATCTCGTCGCCGGTCAGCTCCGCAAGATCCCGCAGGATGTTTTCCACGATCGGAGCGCCGCAGAGGTAGACGACATCGGCCGCGATGCCGATGACCGCGTTGAGCCAGTAGCCCCCGCGATCCTTGTCGGTCAAAAGCTGAATCTCGTCGATCACAGCCACTTCATAGTTCTGGTTGAAGTCGGCTGTTTCGATCGTCTGGCAAACGTGGGTGGCCTCGGCCAGGTCCACGCGCTCTTCACCCGTAAGGAGTCCGGCCTTGACCCCTTTCTCACGCAGGCGGTCGTAGTTTTCGAGGGCCATCAGGCGCAAAGGCCCGAGGTAAACACCCGAATGGGCCGTACGCAGAGCTTCCATGGCCGCATGAGTCTTGCCGCTGTTGGTGGGGCCGAGGAAAGCGATCAGCTTTCTCTGCTTGCCACGGGCTGCAAAAAACACGTCCTTATAATCCGAGAATTCGCGGTTTTCCCGCAGCGCTGCGATCAAAGCGATTTCGAGCGCATTCTTCTGCCGCTTCTGAGCGGCTTTCTTCTCCCGCTTCTCGGCCTTCGCCTGCTCTTTCTTCAGATCCTCGGGAACGTTCCGATGGGCCTGTTTCAAAGACTGGCTCGCCGCGCGGTTGACGCTTTTTATAAAGGTTTTGGGAGCGGCCGGCTGAATTTTGGGAACGCCGGCGCCGTCCTTCCAACGATGATATTCTTCAAGCAAGCTGTCGGGCGTGTGCGAGCCCGAACGGAATTTTTTCAGGATTTTCTTAACGGCTTCCTGCTGCTCAGGATTCAGGTCCAGAAAAAAAGATACGTGTTCCACGCGGGCTTCACGGCCATGCTGGATAAACACGGGTCTTAGTTTTTCTGTGAGTTCTATTCTTTTTTCGGTAGTAAGTGTCATCAAGTTTCCAAGAGGTAATCAAACGGTAGGTCATCTGTGGATATATAAGATATATCCAGCAATTGTCAAGGAATGCGCCGATTGACCTGCACTCTGTGACGCATCCAATCGGACTGTGTGGTGGGGATAGATGAATGAAAACAGGGATCTAAAAGGTCAGCCTGGCATCATCTCAACGGGCTCAAGATGAAGCTGGGCCGGCGTCGGCTCAACCGGCGCATGAGTATGCTTGCCGCTTGACGACTCACGCGTGCTGCGCAGGGCCCGGAGCGCATGTTCCCGGCAGAGTTCGATCTCCTGGTCGGTGACAATGCCATTGGGACTGCGGATGGTGGCCAGGCGCGCCCCGTGCTTTTTGGCCATTTTATAGATCTCGATCACCTTCCGGTAATTGATGTTTCGCGAGAGCGTGAAAGATTCCAAACGTCCTTCCAGGGCCAGCAGCGCGGTTTCGGCAAGACAGGCGTAAACCACGCTCGCTTCGAGCCCGATATCGCAGTTGAGCGAAACCTTGCCGGGCAGTTCAATTTCCCCGCTTTCGATGATGAGCACATCCGGGCGACTGATCGCTTCACTGGCCGAGAAAGTCAAAGGACGGCCCACGTCACAGACCAGAGCGCCGGGCTTGATGCTATCGATCGACAGCACACCGCCTTCAGTGGCGCTGGTTGAAATCACGATCAGATCCGACTGGCCCGCAAAGCGATCCGGCCGCGTGCTGACCGTCAGGCGGCAGTGCGGTGCGGTCTGCTGAATTTCATCCCGCAGAGTCATAAGACGCGCGCCGTTGGTTCCGACCAGCACGACATCCGTGAAGATATCGGCAAGAATACGGGCGCAGACTTTGCCGATGCTGCCGGTCGCTCCGATGACCATGGCACGGCCCTGAGTTTTATTCTTTTTGTTCTGATTGATCTGAATAAACCCGAGTTTGACCAAGGCATCTCGCGCCGCCCAAAGGGTGGCAGCCGCCGAAAGCGAATTGCCGGTGGTCACAGGGATCGGACTGCGCTGGGCGACGGTTACGCCCGCGTCTCCGACGATTTTCGTGAACGCGCCGAGGCCGATGATTTCCGCGCCGCGCTTTTTCGCGTCCTCGGCAATCGCCAGGATTTTTTCGTAGATGGCATCAGGGTTGGCCGCCAGCATCTCTTTCGGTGTGGCGAACAGCGTATAGATCAAACCCTCCGCGAGACCGCCATCGGCCATGCTCTGGATACCTTTGATGCGACCGTAGAGGACGCCCGGAACTTTGCCAATGCCGCGCTCCATCCAAGGCTGCACGCGGTCCGGCAGCCAGGTCAGAGGCTTCAGGGCCGGATGGCGATAAAGGTCGCGGCGACTGAGGGGATGAATGATGAAGGCAAAGCGCCGAATCGAGGCGTCGCGATCTTCATGCAGACGCTGCATGCAGGGATTCACGCGATGGATCGTCAGGAATTCGAGGATATCGTCCTGATTCAAGCTCTCATCGCTTTCCTGACAAAGCTGAATCAGGCCCTCAAGAACCGAATAGGGCAAATCATTGGCCAGCCCCGGAATCTGCGGCTTGAACCAGAAAGCGTTGAAGACCTTGGCGGCCCGAAGGTCGGCGGCCAGTTCCTGGTTCATGTCGTCCAGGAGCAGGGTTTTATCCGAAAAGTCCTGAAGATCGAAGCAGCGCAGGATATTGCTCGTTCCGATGAAATAATCAGCGGACATGGCTTTCCGCACCAAAGGATTCAGGCCGAGCGCCGACAACTGAATGGGTTTGGCGGGAAGCTTCAGCATATGATTCTGGAGCGCGCGTCCGGCGATGCTCGCATAGGTCCGCAGGGCCTTGAGACCGTGCAGGGCCGTGGGAACCTGGTACTGAAGGCAGGGATCGAAGAAATAAAGATCCTTGGCCTGGCCGCCCAATGATTGCAGAGCTTCATATTGAGTCAGACCCGAAAGGAAGGTCAGCGTGCTGTTCTGAATCTTCAATTCACCGTGATTGATCACATGCTGCAGGGTCCAGTCGAAAAACGTCGACCGCAGAAGATGCCCGGTGACCATGGGGACCTGGGTGACTTCCTGGTCGAGACGCTTCAGAATACGATGCCGCAGAGTTTTGCGGCCTATGTATACAGGTGCTGGAATGCAGCTGAAAGCCAGCACATCGCATTCATTTTGATACTGGCGGGCAAGACGGAAGAGCAGCTCCTCATCGTAATCCACCCCATACTGCGTAACGTGAATGGATTGGCCGGCAAACTGAAGGATGCGGTCAAAGTTCTGACGCGAGGAACCCAGACTCAGACTGATAATCCGTTTCATCCGATTTTGCCTCCTGAGAAGAAATGCTCCTCCGCATAGCGGAACAGAGTGTCGGCATATTCCTTATAATGCGGAAATCGTAAATCCGGTATAAAGGCCTGCAGATGGCGCGACTGAAACCCGGTCGGGCTGTTCAGGGTCGCCAGCATGTCGAGTGGCATATTGAAGTGTTTCCAGATCATCTGCGGCACGCGATCATAAGGCAAAGCCAAGGGTTCCATATCGAGGCCCACGAAGGCCATCATCTCCGCCAGCACTTTACGTGCCGAAATCCCATTTTCGCCACCGAGTATATGAAAGATTCTTCCTTTTTCGCCCGCGCTCGCTTCCACAAGGCGTTGGCAGGCGTCAGCAGCCCGATCCACGGGCAAAAGCGGCAGACGCGTGGATTCCGAAAATACGAAGGGCAAAAATGTCATTTTGCGAAAGGGAATGCGTGAGCTGCGCAGACGATAAAGCGCCTTCAGAATGTGATACATGCCGCTGACGCGGGGGAATTCGCCCGTCTCGGTCGACCCGATGATTTCACCCAGTCGCACGATGCTCCGCGCAAAGGGCGTTTCCGCATGCTGCACCAGTTTTTCGGCGGCGAACTGCGCTCCAGCCCAAACGTCGGCATAGGACTGATCACGAATTTTCGTGCTTTCGTCAAAAGCTCCCACATGCGATCCGGCCACGCGCACGCTGCTCGTATGATAGTAATGCTTGAGGCGTGGCAGATAGCGGCAGAAATTCAGAATGGTCGCGGTGCGCACCACATGCTCTTCATAAAGCACGGCATGATTCGCTTCGCCGCCCTGATGACCACCGGCGTGAATCACGACCTCGGTGTCCGCTGCGGCCCGCAGCACAGGGCGCAGAAGGTAATCGGCATGAGCATGGAAGCTGACGTTCAGCCATTGCACGGGCAAAGCCTTCACAGCCGGAGGCGGCAGGAGCCGGCTGCAGGCCACCACTTTCCATCCCGACTGGACAAACTTCTGGCAGAGCTGCTGACCATAGAACGTGCCAGCGCCAATGATCAGAACCGTGCTCACGTAGGGACCTCCAGGCGTTTGGAAGCTTCGAAGGCATTCAGACAGGACAGCTGATGCGAATATACGCGGAGCGACTGCGGCTTGATACCGATTTCCAAACGACGCGCGCTGGTCAGGAGTTCACCGTCGCCGTAAAAGGCCATCTTCTGATCGGTCTTGTCGAGGAGTTCGAGTTCCAGTCGGTCAGTTTCAAAGGACAGCATACGTGGATCATTGGTGGGTGGAATGTGCTGGCGCACGCGGTAAATCCCGGTCAGAAGCTGACAGAGATGATGATGCGTGAAGATGCTGACGTTGAATTTACCGTCATCGTTCTTTGTCTCCGGGGCGATTTTGAAAGAACCGGCTACCGAAGGTTGATTATTGATCATCAAAAGCGGACTTTCCAGCTCGCCGCGATAGTCAGGTGATGTTATGCGCAGACGATATTTTTTCTGGGGCGCGCCGAGGAGTTTTAGACCGAGGATCAGCGTATACATGGGATGACCGATGTTGCTCATGAGCGACTGAAAACCGGGAATGCTGCGACGCCATTGATTGATGCTTTCGGCCACGTCACCGATGATGCCGATGCCGCCGTTGGTGGCCATATGCGTGCCATTGACCGTGATGAGATCGATCGCTTTCCACTCATCGAGCCGCACGAATTCAAGGGCTTCCTTGATGCGATTATGAATGCCCAATTCACGAGCAAGGTCATTGGCCGTGCCCGCGGGCAAAACCAAAAAGCGGGTTTCCTGCTCAGCGAGCTGTTGAATAAGAGTATGAAAGGTTCCATCACCGCCGACGGAAACGATGACGTCGACCTTGTCCGCCGTTGCTCGGTTGATCTCGGCTCGTAGCTCGTGCTCATCACGGGGTGCAATAAAATCCAGCTCACTCCTAAAAAGCTGACGCTGGATCAGACTCTGCCAGTCGCGACTTTGCCCTTGGGAGGCGCGAGTGTTCAGGAAGACTCGAACTTTTTGCATGATGATCAAGCCCTTGCGCGTGATGGTGCGGTTTCGGGATTGGGACCCTATTCTCGGAATGAGTTATGACATTTCTTTCGTCGCAAAGCCATAGCCACTGCGATATTTTATTGAAGTTGATGTGGGAACTCTATTCCGGGAGGACTTGTAACCCATATGGCGCTGTGGGTTTTGCCCAGGGGTGCGCGCCCCCAGGTTTGTGGGAAGGGCGTGAAAAGCTTAGTGATCAAGCCTTTGCAGGATCACCTGAGCCAGCTCCCGATCGATCGAAGCAAAACGATTCAGCGTAGGTTCCCAGGCCAATACTTCAGCATTGGCGATATCAAACCACCAGCCGTGCAACTGCAGCGTTCCCTGGTCCATCGCCTGACGCACGCTCGGATAGGTGCGCAAGTGTTCGAGCTGCTGCAGTACATTCAGCTGGGACAATTGATTATGCGGTGCAAGATGTCGGCATTCGAAATGCGGACCGGAATGCATTTTATAAAGCGAGGGCTCCGCATGCCGGAGCCAGCTGCGCAGGTTTCCGCTCAGCCCCTGGGTGCCGCGCAGGACGGCCATGTGGGCTCCGCATTCGGAATGTCCACAGACGATAATATCCTTAACTTTCAGCTGCTCCACTGCAAATTCCACAGCGGCGGCTTCCGATTTGTCGAAGATGCTGATGCCATCCTCACCGCAGGGTGGGATCAGATTACCCACATTACGCACGACAAACATATCGCCGGGATCGCTCGACGCAAAAAGATTGGGAACAACTCGACTGTCTGAGCAGGCAATCAGGAGGGCGTCCGGTGATTGGCCCAGAGCGAGTCGGGCAAAGGTTTCGCGATAGGCGGGCTGCACCTTTTCGCGAAAGTCGACGATACCCTGTAAGAGTTTTTTCATGTCGCAATGACTCCTATGCTTAAGATCCTTCGCCGCCAAATATGTCTTGCTTTGGCCTGGGGCGCAATCACTCAAATCGAGCCCGGGCCTCGGCTGGTGGCCTCCTGGAAAAATTGCCCCAGGGAAGCGGCTGCGTTAGACTGAATTCTGTCGTTATTCAAAGGACTTCGGAGAATCTG
This sequence comes from Oligoflexus sp., assembly GCF_035712445.1. NCBI lineage: Bacteria > Pseudomonadati > Bdellovibrionota > Oligoflexia > Oligoflexales > Oligoflexaceae > Oligoflexus > Oligoflexus sp. The sequence continues at coordinate 63,201 of NZ_DASTAT010000069.1, forward strand.
ACATGAAAGTCGCTTGGTGTCTGGGACAGGCCATGGCCGGCATTTTATTTTGGGGAGCCTGCGAACCTGTGGCTCAGGATTACGCGTCTTATCCGAGTCTGGACGTCTCGCCGCTGCCGGGAGCAGCTCTTCCTCCCGAGGGGCCTTTGCATGAAGCCGCAGTCCTTCTGGACGGTGGCCAGGCCAAGGACGCCGTGAAAATCCTGAGCGGCATGCAGCCGATCACGCTCTTGGAAAAAGCCTGGCAAAGGCTGCTGTTAGGCGAGGCTTATCTGGAGATCGGCGCCAAGGAAAAGGCGCTGCAGTATCTGCTCGCGAATTATGAAGAGCTGCGCGATGCGCGGCCAGCGCCGGAACCCGAGCGAAGTCTGGTCCTGGCGCGCAGTTTGAAAAAACTTGGGAGCTATTACCGGGACAAGGCGGATTACGAGAAAGCCTATGCGCTGCATCAGCTGCAGTGGCTTTATATGCGGCGCCTCGGAACGCCTTCCGATCGGTTCGAGGTTTTGCTCCATCTGGATGCGGATGCCGCGCTTTTGCGCAATTATTTTGCATCCGAACAATGGCTGCGCGAGGCTCTGCTTTTAGCGCAGGGCATGCCCGTGGGACAGGAGAAACAGCGGGCTCTGATCGTCGTCTGGGATCATGTCGCGCTCCGTTTGAGCGAGCTGGTCCGCTTTAGCGAAGCCGAGGCCGCTGCGCGTGAGAGTCGCCGGATCAGCCAGCTTTACGATGCCGCCACGGAGCGCAGGGAATTTCGTGAGATTCAAGCCGCGGCGCGGCAGGCGGATGTTCATCAATCGTGGGCTCGTTTCACAGAAGCCAAAAACCCCGCCGAGTCCAAACCTCTTTATGCGAAAGCGCAGGCCCTGGCTCGCGAAGCTCTTCTCCTTGCCGAGCAGCAGGGCATGGGTGAGCCGGGACGCGCGACGCTGGAGCAGGAGATGCGGCGGATCTGTGGTCAGGCCTGCCGGTCTTGATGAAGATCTTTTATCACAGGCAGGCCGATGTTATGCTCGTCTTGACGAGAGGCCTGTGTTATTTCCCACAATGGAGCGGAATATCGCCCTTAATATCCTGTTTTGAAAGAACTAAGTGGGTGGCCTGCTCCTTGCAAACTGAGCGGTACTGGATTACGGGGAAGGACCGACGATGCCAAAGAATCTATCACTGAATGAACGCCAAAAAGAAATCTATCTGAAATACTCCGGGCTCGCTTTGCCCCGTTATACGTCTTATCCCGCCATCACCGGCTGGAAGGATACTTCGACCATTCCTGCGATCAAAGAGCAGCTGGATGCCACTGCGCATAATCAGAAGGCATTCAGTCTTTATTTTCATGTTCCCTTCTGCCAACGACTTTGCTTTTACTGTGGCTGTTCGAAGGAAATCATGAATCCCGCCAGTGAAGCGACGCAGTCGGTCGTGCAGAAGTATCTGGAAGGTTTGGAGCGCGAGGTTGCGCAGATCGCCCATCACATAGATAGTTGCGTGATCGAGCAGCTGCATTTCGGAGGCGGCACTCCGAATTTTCTGACTGTGGATCAATGGCGACAGCTCTATGAAAACGTGCTGAGCCGATTTACGATCAGTGAAGATGCGGAATGGAGCGTTGAACTCGATCCGCGCTGGGTGACGGAAGAGGAGATCAAGTACCTGCACGAGATCGGCGTGAATCGTGTGAGCTTTGGCATCCAGGATTTTGAACCCAAGGTGCAAAAAGCCGTCAACCGGATTCAGCCCTATGAAAAAGTCGCTCAGGTGATGGAATGGGTCCGTGCTCAAGGCATTCCGTTCGTCAATTTTGATCTGATCTATGGTCTGCCTTTCCAGACGGAAGAGTCCATGCATCGGACTTTGGATCAGGTCATTCAGTTGGACCCTGATCGGATCGCGTTCTATCGTCTGGCCGTTCTGCCGGAAATGTTCAAGGCGCAGAAGAGTTTCATTGATAAGGATCTGCCAGAAGGTGCCGATTCGCTGGCTTTGAATCTTTTGGGCATCAATCGTTTCCTGGCGGCTGGCTATGAATTCATCGGCCTCGATCATTTCGCGAAGTCGAATGATCCCCTGGCGGTCGCGGCGCGCAAGGATCAGCTGCAGCGGAATTTTCAGGGTATGACGACCGGCGGGAACCTGCCGCTGCTTGGTTTTGGGCCATCGGCGATCAGTATGCTGGATGATGTCTATGTTCAGAACCCGAAGGGGATTGAACAATGGCTCGGCATGGTCGATGATCATGAGTACAAGCGGAAATCCCATATTCTGACCGAAGATGACAAGATCCGCCGCGAGGTGATCAACCAGATCTTCTGTCATGGAACGATCGACAAGGGTTATACGGAATCCTTCTACGACATCGAATTCGATCATTACTTCGCGAAAGAGCTTCAGGAGCTTAAGAGCCTCGCGCAGGAAGGTCTGGTGGTGATGGATACCTGGAACATTCGCCTGACCAACCCCTTGGGGCTGCTTCTGCGGCGGGTGGTGGCAGCCATGTTTGACGCCTATCAACCCTTCGGCCGCGGCTCACAGGTGGGGTGAGTACTGAAAGCGCCAGGGTCGATCCACATTCTTGGTGATGCCGACCCTGGGGCCTTTTTGAACTTTCGTAACGCGCTGCACCGCTGGTCCCAGCTGCAGCTCGGCTGATTCATCCGGATATATCCCATTCAAACTGAGATTGATGGCCATCGCCTGGGCGAGTTTTCCCGGGCCGTTGCAGAGTCCACGCAGGGGCTTGGGCTCGGGCCACTTCCTGAGTTCCCGCATGACATCGACGCCCCACAGAGGTTCGATGCTGCGGATCAGGACGGCTTCGCCGAGGCCTTCCGCGCCGCTGCTGATGTTCAGGCAGAAGTGGATGCCGTAGATCCGATAGACATAGAGCGTGCCTGGTTTTTGAAACATCGCGGCATTGCGGAGCGTTTGCCCGCGGAAGCTGTGGCTGGCTTCATCGTCTTCGGTATAGGCTTCGGTTTCGGTGATGATGCCGCCGACCCAGCTGTCGCCGATGCGGCGGATCAGGCTGCAGCCGAGAAGCGCGATGGCGAGTTTGGGGGCCGGTCGTTCGTAGAACGATGACGGCAGCGGTGATGATGACGGCAGCGGTGTGGATGACGGCAGCGGTGATGATGACGGCAGCGGTGTCGATGACGGCAGCGGTGTGGATGACGGCACGGGCGACGCCGGGACTTTCATACCGCGTGGACGTTTCCTGTCAGGCATGCGACGCGTGGCTTTCCCCCGCCTTCTTCAGCAGGACCTCCAGTTTCAACTGCGGCTCGCCGAGGGCGGACTTCAGCGACGCGTACTCCTGCTCGGCTGCCCGCAGATAATTGCCGCGACGCGTGGCCAGCATAAGCCTGTTCTTGGGCGTGTGCTCGCTCGCGACAAATTCCGTGGCCGTGACTTCATAACCGCGACTGCGCAGCAGAAGAGTGCGCAGCATATCCGTCATGTCCGCGGCGACCACCCGGCGAAAGTGAGGCGCGCGCATAACCGGAGTCAGCGGCAGGGTATCCGATAAAGGCTGATCCTTCCAAACCCGAGCCAGCTCCGCCTGGCAGCAGGGGGCCACGGCGATGACATCGGATTTCAAACGCAGAGCCTCAGCCAGCGCATAATCCGTGGCCGTATCACAGGCATGCAGCGCGACGAAGGCATGCGGTCTGAGGTTGGCTTCGATATGACCAAAGGCCTTATGAAATTCCGTGAGCCAGGAAAAGGTCTGCAGATCGGCGACAGCGAACTTTAAACTCTCCTGATAACCCAGCTGCACGGCGCGCGCATTCGCACGATCCACCATAGCCTGGCTGTGATCGACGCCGATCAGTTCAAGGGGATGCTTCAGGATATCGCGAAAGTACCAGGCGATCAGAAAACTCAGGTAGGCATTGCCGCAGCCCGCGTCCACGACCCGGACCTTGGGAAAACTCTTGGCCAGCGCTTTAAGCGAAGGCAGAAGCAGTTGGAGCATATGATTGATCTGGATAAACTTCCGGCTGGCGTCCGCAGACATGGACGCGTCCTTGTTCAGAAGGCCCAGCGCAAAAAGCAGCTCTCCGCCTTGCCAGGGAGTCAGTAAAAAGTTCTTTCCTGACAGGAACTTGGCGCGACGTTCGGGTGTCCAATAATCCTGCAGTCGTTTCTGAAAAGCGGCGGTTTCCATGCGATCCCCTTCGGTGAGCCTCGCTGTTTTAGCGGGGGGAATCGCCCTTGTCCAGGGGAAGGTGTGAAAAGGCTGAAAACTGTCCAGAAGCCTGACGGTTCGCGTCAAACGAAAGCCTGCCAAGGCTTGAATATTACTATTTAAAATGCCATAGTAATTATGGCACAGGACTTGGATTGCATACCTTAGGGTAAACAAACGAAAAGAGGCTAACCATGACTCGCGGCTTCAAATTAGAGTGGATTCTGAGCGCCTTGCTTTTCCTGGGAGCCTGTAAATCACGCAGTCCCATGGAAGATATCGCCGGTGATCAGGCGGCGACCGCGGATTCCTCGCGCGTCGACACCCTGGAAGTTTTGATCGAGGCCTTGAAAAATCAGCTCGAAACGAATCAGAAGATGTCGGAGTCAGAACGAGCCGACCTCGAGAAAAAATTAAGAGAAGCCGAAGCCGAAAAAGCGAAGGCCGAAATGGGTGCGCCTGCCAGTGGAACGCCAACGCCCTCGCCCAGTTCAAGCCCAACGCCGACGCCGACCCCCAAGCCGACAGCGACGCCGACGCCCACCGCGCCGAAGCTCGATGGTCCCTATAATATTTACTACATGGACTCGCAAAGAATGGACTGCATGCAGCCTTTCGATGCTGCGAATGTCGCAGACGGTTCCATCCTGCGCGGTTATCCCTGCAACAACAGCGAGACTCAGCAGCTGACTCTTGAGATTCGCGATAACGGCTATTTCCGTATCATTCACAAGATGACGAACAAGTGCGTGACCCTGGAAGGCAACACTGGCGCCGAAGGCACACCGCCCACCCTGCGTCCGTGCAAGGCCACGGCGGATGCGAGCGAGCAGTGGAAGTTCTTTGAGGCCGCTGCGGACGGCAGTCTATTTAAACTGCAGAGCCGCCTCTCGAACTTCTGTCTGAAGTTCGGGAACGACGGCACCTTGTTCCAGGGCAGCTGCGTGAATAACTATACGGAGTATCGCCTGAGAAAGTCCCAGTGAGATCAAACGTAGCTGGAGCGACGCTGAAAACGCCAGAGCTCCAGTCCCAAGACCATAAGCGCCAGAGTCAATTCAATCGTGATCAGACTCGGCTGCCAGGCCGGAATCCTGGGCATCAGTTCAGCTGGCCAGACCTCGGGAGGAAGCAGATTCAAATCCAGGGCTTTGCTCAGGCTGAATACAAGAGTCTGCAAAGCAAGGCCGGCGAAGAGCGAGATGCTGATCCACAGCGCAAGGCTGGAGCGCTTGATATGGGGCCACAGATCGTCGATCAATAAGGGGATGCCGAGGATGAGAAGGCTCATGCTGGTCCATCCCGCCCATTGATAGACAACGCTCATGTAGCTTGAACCATAGATGCTCGTCACGCTCTCGAAGGCCCAGATCAGGCAGGCCTTCGCTGTAGCCCAATCCATCGTCCCGGTCTGCATCCAAAGATCGGTCTGGCCCATCCCGCGAAAGAAATTCAGCATCATTCGATAAAAATTGAGCAGGAGTCCGAGCAGCGGCACCACGATCAAAGACGGCAGATGCCGCAGCAAGGCCACCTGCCAGCGGCTGAGCGGAAGACTCAGGAGGGTGGGCAGGCGGCTCTGTGATCCGCCCGAGGCTTCCACCGAAACGAGCAGCAGGATCACGGATGTGAAGAGAGCAAAGATCCAGCCCGAATATGCGGCGAAGGGATCATTGAAACTGACCACCGAATTTTCATGGATGGTGTGCACGGCCGAGGGCAGTGCGACATGAAAAAGCATGCGGTCGAGATAATGCAAAAGCGGAATGGTCAGGATCAGAAAGATGATGGGCTTTTTCAATTGTTTGATGTCGGCCAGGAAAAATTTAAGCATGACGGGCTTCCTCCAGTGTGTAATAGCAGATCTCATCCAGGGTCAAAGGATGGGATTCGATGTGAGATGCACCTTGATCTTTCAGCATGCGAAGGTCCTGGGCCGCTGCGCGCGAGATGAAACGCAGCACCTCGCCCTTCTGTTCCCAACGCAGACTATGGGCGGGAGCCTTCAAAGGGCTGGCCACGCGACATGAAATCTGCCGCCAGCTTTCCAAGAGACTATCCCTATCGACATCAGCCAGGATGCGGCCTGACTGCAGGAATACAAGGCGATCGGCGAGTTGCGCGACATCGTTCAT
>NZ_DASTAT010000070.1 GCF_035712445.1 Oligoflexus sp.
TAACCGCACCCAGTCCACCGACCGACGCCCGGACATCGCTGGTTTCCAGCCAGATTTTAACCGGCTTCACCCCTTCGGCATAATAGGAGCCCACCGGCGAAAGGATGATGAAGAAGAGGGCCTCAGCCGCCGGCCTCACCCCCAAAAAGGCCTCCGTTCCGATCAGAGTGGGGCGGATATAGAGCGAGCTGCCCTGCGCCGGCGGAACCCAGCGCTGCTCCAATTGCAGCAGGGCCTTCAAACCCTGCATAAAAATTGCGCGTGATGGCTGCGGCAGACAGAGCCGATCGGCGCCGTCACCCATTCGCTTGAAGTTGTATTCCGGGCGAAAGAGCCAAATGCTGCCGTCATCCCTGCGAAAGGCCTTCATGCCTTCAAATAAAGCCTGCCCATAATGCAGGACCGAGGCTGCAGGATCCATCTCCAAAGGACCATAGGGGATAATCTCCGAACTGGACCAGCCGTGGCCCTCGGCATACCGACTGACAAACATATGGTCGGTGAATAACTTTCCAAAGCCGAGGTCGGCGTTGGGATCGGCGAATGGCAGGGCCTTGGGGCTTCCGGCATAGTGGGTCTTGATATCCAGCACGTTGTATCTCCGATTGGCGAGTTCTCCCCTCTCTCGTAAAACATTAGCCGGCGTTTGTGAATACGATCTTCCATCGGCAGAACGAAAGATGGCGCTTTCCAGGACACCGCGACCATGTTGACGGCGTTGCCGTGCGAAACCTCACCCGAATGTTATCATCATTTCGAATTAAGGGACTTGCCTCTCGGCCTTGTCCCCCATTGCATTGACCCGCATTGAACTTTAGTTTTTATGAATCATTCATGCCTTCACAAACGCAGAGGGTACGCTTAAATTCTGCAGTTAATGAGTTCGTCTTACAAACTATCGTGAAGCCGTTTGAAACCTTCAAAAGCAGCTCGCCACGGAGCATGGGCGACTTGCATGACATCCATTTGCTCAAGGGGGACACAATGAAACTTAAGCGACTCGGGCCATATTTTTGGCTCATGGCAGGATTTTGCCTGGGGGCCTGCGGAGGACCGTCAGCATCGGTTCTTCAAGGGGATGGGCATCCGATGTGCTCGCTCGCTGCGACGGATGATGATGGAGACGGATGGAGCTGGGAGGACAATCACAGCTGCTGGATGCCTCCCATCTGCGACGACGCGCGCAATGATCAGGACGGTGATGGCTGGGGCTGGGAGAATGGTCGCAGCTGTCGGGTCAGGATACTTTCCTTCTCGGCGACCTATTATCCCTATCGTGGTGAGGTCTTCGCGCAAACCACCTGCGGTCAAGCCGACAATCATGGTGGCTATTACTTTGCCGTGACCGAGCGATCTCCGCTTTGGGATGGTGAATGCATGAACGATAATTGGGCAAAATGCTCGGATCCCGACTGCCTCGATAAGTGGGATCGGATGCCGGCTGATGTGAAGCGCTACGTCGATGGTCAGAAAATGGTCCGCGAACCGGCGTGCAATGTTCCCTGCGGCAAGGCAGTCAACGTTTACTCGGATGATAAATCCATAGCCTCCAACGCCGTGATCTATGATGCCTGTCCGTCGCAGCACTGGAACAATCGTTTCAAGGAGGTCACGGAAGGTGTGAATCCCTGCGCGAAAGGCGTTCATCATGTCGATTTGCGAAAACCACTGTATCTGAAACTCAATCGGTCCCAGGAAAACGGCAATATCAAAGTTTGGATCAATCTGAAGTGAGTCGAAGGGAACAGGGACAGTGCGCGCGCTGCTCTTGTCCTTCCCTCGGATCGCCTGGGTTCAGCTCAGGGCGAATCCATACAAAAGTATAGGGCTATGCCTGGCGTTTAACCTTCCGCTTCCGCCATCATGCGGAGAACATGGGCTATCGTTTCCGCATCGACCCGCGCCGCCTTCATCAGCTTCTCAGCCAGAGCGAAATCATCCTCATCGACGGCTTCGAAGAATTCATCGACCTTGTCGATCGCTGCGAGTTTTTCCAGTACCAGCGTTCCATCCCAGGTATCATCAAGCATAGGAACCTCACGCAAATGAAAAGAAGTATACCCGGGGATTGTCCTGGAGTACTTCTGATTTTTAAGCTGTCATTCAGAGTGGGGTATAGACAGCAAGGACAGGAGGTTTCAGGTGAGTGGGAACCCAGGCAGCCAAAATTACAAATGCGTCCGTTGCCAGGGCAGCCTGGTTTTTGATCCCGCTGCGCAGCAGCTGCGCTGTGAATCCTGTCAGCAGCTGCAGGCGATTCCCCAGGAAAGCGTGACCCACTCGATCGTGGAGTATAAGCTTGAAGATGGACTGGCCCGCGATGCCGTGCGTGGTTATGGACTCGAAACCCGCACCGTATCCTGTCAGAACTGTGGTGCGATCGTCAGCCTCGACATTCATCTGACGGCGACCCATTGCAGTTTTTGCAGTTCCAACCAGGTGCTTGAGCTGAAGGATCACCGGCAGGTGATTCGACCGGAATCGGTGGTGCCGTTCTCCATCGGTGAAAAGGTCATCAATGAGCTTTTTTCCCGCTGGGTGCGTTCGCTTTGGTTGCGACCGAATGCTTTGAAACGCCTCGCCCGGATCAGCGAAGTCCGCGGTGTTTATATTCCTTACTGGGTTTTCGATGCCAAGGTTCATTCTGATTGGCAGGCGCTGGCCGGTTATTATTACTATGAGACCGAGCATTACACGGAGCGAGCCGCCGATGGCCGAATCGAACATAAGACCCGCCAGGTGCAGAAGGTCCGCTGGGTTCCCGCGGCCGGGTCGCGCACGGATGTCTATGATGAATTCCTGATCTGCGCATCCCAAGGTCTATCCCAGGACCTGGCGGCGCGCCTGCAGACCTTTGACACCTCCTTCTTAAAACCTTATGAACCCGAATATCTCGTGGGCTGGTGCGCCGAGGAATATCAGATCGGCTTGAACGATTCCTGGCAAAGGGCCGTGGCGCTCATGGAACAGGAACAGATGCGCCGCTGCTCGGGCGATGTTCCCGGTGATACCCAGAGCGGGCTTCACGTGCAGAATGAATTTTCCGAGGAACGCTTCAAGCATGTCCTCCTGCCGATTTGGATTTCAGCCTATCGCTACAGGGAGAGGACGTTTCAATTCCTGGTCAATGGTCAAACCGGTGAAGTGCAGGGCAAGGCGCCCCTGAGCATCTGGAAGATCACGTTCCTCGTTCTCGTCATCCTGATCGTGCTCGTGGTTGTGATCTGGTTCTTTCAGCAGAGCGGGATGGTGAACGAACCCTATTCGGATTACCCAGGCGCCTGACGTTTGGACGAAGGCCGCAGAACGCTCAGCGTATGCGCCCTGGGCCACACTTTCCGCCAGCCCGTGCTGCACTTGCGAAAGATCATGATCTTCATCACGATCTCGGGCAGACTCATGCGAGAAATAGCCTGCGGAGAAAGACCCTGGGGGATGGCGACGCAGATGGAACGCTGGCCATGCATCACAGGATAGAGATTGAAGGACTGGCCCACATGGGGTTTCAGCGAGGGTTGATCGGCCAGGGAAGGATCCTGGAAATGAAGCTTCTCAATCAGGACCCTGAGCTGCGCGTCATCAATCTCAAAGATCAGGTCACTCATCCTCTGGCCCAGTTCATGCGGATGAAAGGGCTTGACGATAAAGTCATCGGCGCCCAGCTTGATCGCTTCCATCACCGTCTGCTCATTGTGATGCGATGTGAACACAACGATCGGGCAGATCTCAACGCCCCCTGCCTGCTTCATGGCCCGCAGGACCTGTATCCCGTCCATCACCGGCATCTCCAGGTCCAGCAGGAGAAGGTCCGGCTGCAGACCTTTCTGCAGGATTTCAAGGCACTGACCGCCATGCTGAACGATGTGCGCTCGATAGCCACAGCTTTCCACGACGGCCGCGGCCATACGCTGGCTAATGGGATCATCTTCCGCTATGAGTACGACATGAGTCATGATACGTTTCCTTCCCTTCAACTGGCTTTGTCGAGCTCCTGCAAGGCAAGACGCGATTCTTCATAGCTTTGACGCAGTTTGCTGAGGAGGCTTTGCAATGCCGCCTTCTCCATGTCTTCCGCAGATTCTTCAATCTCTTGACAGAGGGCTTCCATCCGCACCAATCCCAGATGGCCGGATGCACTGCGCAGGCCATGAGCCTCTTTACGAATCGTCACGCGCACATCATCCTGCAAAGCTTGCAACATAAGCTCAATGCGCGGCGGTGTGGTCGAAACGAAGATGCCGATCAATTCCTCCAGAAAATTATTGCCCGCCGTCGCAGCCAGTTGACGAATGCTCTCTATAACATCACGATCAAGGACGGCACAGGAATCGGAAACGGCCGCGTCAGTCACCGGGACTTCTGACGACTCATTGTCCAGCCAGCGTTTCAAGGCCAGGGACAGTTCCCGCAGTTTGATCGGCTTGGTGATGTAATCGTTCATTCCGGCTTCGAGACAGCGTTCCCGATCGCCTTTCACAGCATTGGCGGTCATGGCAACTATGGGAATTTGGGCAAAAGCCGTCGTGCGCGAACGAATCGCCTGAGTGGCTTCGTAACCGTCCATCTCTGGCATCTGACAGTCCATGAGCACAAGGTCATACCTATGCTCTTCAAGGGCCTGGATCGCCTCCTGCCCGTTCCCGACCGCATCACAGCGGTAGCCGAGCTTTTGCAGATACCCAAGGGCCACTCTCTGATTGACCGCGTTATCTTCCGCGATCAGAATGCGCTTCGACGTGGACAGCGATTTCACTCCCGCCAGCTTATCCGGAGTCGGCGTGTCGCGGACGCAACTCTTTTCCAATTCAACTTCAAACCAGAAGATCGAGCCCCGGCCTTCGCGGCTGCTCATACCGATGCGGCCTTTCATCAGCTCCACGATTTGCTTGCAGATGGAAAGACCCAACCCCGTTCCTCCAAAGCGCCTTGTCGTGGACGCATCGGCCTGGGAAAATGCCTGAAATAAAAGCTTTTGTTTGTCCTCGGCGATCCCTATGCCCGTATCCTCGATTTCAAAGCGGATGCGGACGGCTCGATCCTGTTCGCCCGACTGGGCAATGCGCAGCTCGATACGGCCGACGCTAGTGAACTTGATCGCATTGCTCAGAAGATTCAGCAGCACCTGGCGGAGTCGCCCCTGATCGCCCCGAAAAAGGCTGGGCCATGCCTTCGGACTCTTGACGAGGAACTGCAGACCCTTGCGCCGGGCGGTGAACGACATCAACTTTCCGATATCCGAGATCACCTGATCCAGATCAAAGTCGATCACTTCCAATTCAAGCTTGCCGGCTTCGATCTTGGAAAAATCGAGGATATCATTCACGATGGTTAAAAGGGCCTCGGCGGACCTTTGAATGGTCGACATGTATTCGCGCTGCATCTCGTCGAGCTGCGTGTCCTCCAAAAGACTGCTCATGCCGATGATGCCATTGATGGGCGTGCGGATTTCATGGCTCATGTTCGCAAGGAAAGCCGACTTCATGCGCGAGGCCTCGTTCGCCACTTCCTCGGCGGCCTGCTTGGCTTCAAACTGGGACGCATAGGCCATGGAGCTGGACAAAAGACCGCCGATCAGCTGCAGGGTTTCGACATCACGATCACGGAAGCGGGAAGCATGCTGCGACATCACTTTCAGAACACCCACCGTCTTCTCTTCGAAGCAAAGCGGGAACACGACCATCGACCGCACACCCAGGGTGCGGCAGGCATTCCTATCCACGCGCGGGTCGGTTTCACTGTCATCGCAGATCAGAATTTTATTTTCCCGGACGGAAAGCCCGGAGAGGCTGTCGCCGGCTTTCAAACGAAGGCCTTCACGTCCAGCTATCATGCCGCTGGTCGCACGATAGACCATCTCATCACCTTCCAAAAGCTCGATCACGGCCCCGTCAGCGCCGGTTAAAGTCTCCGTGCGGGAGGCGACCTTGCGCATGACTTTATCGAGGCTTAGGCCCGCGGTGGCGATGTCGAACTGCGTGGCTATGATGGCCCCCAGCCGCGCCTGCTCTTTTTGGAGTTCCTCTTCGATTCTTTTACGTTCGGTGATGTCCTGTACGGTGACGATCAGGCCGTGCGTGTTCCCCGCAGCATCTTTCCGTATGCGGCCCGTGGCCAGCCCATGGCGCAGCTGGCCGTTACTCCAAAGAATCCGAAGATCCTGCTGAAAGGGCTCAAGATCATGGGCCTGAATGCGTGTTTTAAGCTGAAAGAAAAAAGCTCGATCATCGGGGTGAACGAGATGGATGAAATCATCAAGCGTGCGCTCGGCATCACTGGGTTCCAGCCCGAGCACCCGCCACAGTTCGCGCGACCATTCCAATTTTCCCGTAGCCGAATGGAACACCCAGCTGCCGAGGTGAGCCGCGCTTTGCGCCTCCTGCAGCTGCGCCTCCTGATCACGGAGGTGCAATTCAATCGTTTTACGTTGCAGCAGCTCGCGATTCACCAGCGCAAAGGCCACGATCACGAGGACAAAAGCGCAGACAGATCCTCCGCAGACCCAAAAGGTCATGCGCTTCTGCAGAGTCTCGACGGATTCCGCCAGGCTTTTTTGCCGAATCTCTTCATCGGCCTTCAGGCGCAGAAGCTCGCTGCGAATCCCGATCATATAGATGCGACCGGACCCATCCGCGAAGACTTTCATGGCCTCGTCCTTGTGCCCCGTCCTGGCCAGCTGCAGCGTCTGATCCATCTCCAGGAATTTTTCGGCGATCAGCTCTTCGACTTTCTGAAGGCTGGCTTTGCGTTCCGTGCCATCGAAGTCTTTCAGCCTTTGCATCAGAGGTTCAAGGCGAAGTCGGGCCTCTTCAAAGGGTTTAAGATAGACGGTGTCTTCGCTCAGAAGAAATCCGCGCTGGCTGGACTCGGCTTCGGAAAGGGCATTGAGCAGGGATTCCGTAAGGTAAATGTAAAGCCGGGACTGGCCGCGAGCGGCGGTCGTGGAGTTGACCGTTAAAGCTCCGACATAGGAAAGAATTCCGATGGCCAGCAGGACGAGCAGGATCCCGCCGAACCATAGTGCATTTCGCTTTCCGAGGAGCAATTGCATGACCGTGCCTCATGACGATTTTTAGAGAAAATCCTAATCATGGGGATCGGCAAGGTTCCTGTGGAAATAAAAAGCCGCATTGGTAATACCCGAAAAAAAATGGATATCCCAATTCAAGTTGATGAAACAAAATTAGAACCGAGTTCTTTTTTGAAGGTCAATTTTCGCATCGCGAAAGCCTCCTTTTATGAGAGGAGGCGCATAGTTCTAGAAACTCTGGGCCTTATCAAACCAGGGGAGCATGTTGCGAAGATAGGCTACGACGCCCTCCTCTTCCGAGATATCCGTGAAGACGTTCACATGCAGTCCGCCCAGGAAAGGACCGCCATCGGGGTTGCTTGAGTTTTTGAACATTTCGATCAGCTGAGCATCCGTGAAGAATGACAGAAAATCCGAGGAGTGTTTCAGGTAAGCCCCACGGGTCGCCTCTGGACCGGCATGGCAGCGGGTGCAGGAGTCGTCGATTTTCTCGTAGCGGGCCTTGCCAAGATCGAGTTGGGCTTTCGAATACTCTTTGATCGCAAAAGGGATCTTGAGCAGCGTGCCCTTGATATCGCCGGTGATCACGGTGGAACCGGCCTTTTTAAAGGTCAGGCGTCGGGCCAGGGTAATCTGGGTGGATTGCATGTAGAGCGGCTGATCATCAAGGACGTTCGGAGGGACGGGCTCGGCTTTGTCTTCAAAATATTCGCTATCGACCTGCCACGCGAAATTCTTTGCGAGGTCCTGGAGCTGCTGAACAAGCTCGGGATGACGCTGAAAATCCACGGCCCAGTCGTTCATGAAGTCTTCAAAGGCAAAAGGATCCAAAAGCACGGGTGGAGCGGCTTCGCCATAGTTGAAGTTGGGTTCCACGGCCACCACATACGCAAGGACTGTTTGAAAGGGTCGTTCCGCGTCGGGCGCGTAACCATAATGAAAGGGATGTCCGGGTTCCGGCTGCGAGAGCGGATATATCGTGAAGATCGGAGGATAGAGTTCGAATTTGCTCTTTTTCTTTTTCTCTGCATCGGCCTCGGGCACGCCTTCCAGGGTTTTATTCTCGGTGATGACCGACTCCGGTGTCGTGTCCTGGTCCTGAACTTTTTTCGAGCGGCAGCCCGATCCGAGGGCGAGAAGACAGATTCCTGCCAGAACAAGACGTGCGTGCATGGTGTGTCCCTTTTAAAGTCAGACTGCTTTTCATGCAATAAAAATTCCACTCAAAAGCGCCTGCAAGCACCTGAAACAAATGATAAAAAAGAGCCTTCAAAACGCGAATGTCAGGAAACTGGGCAAAGGGCGTTGAGGCCCGAGACGCTTCCTCAGGGGATCATGACCTGCTGGTAAGTTTGGCTTCATTCTGATATCATTGGGCTATTGGCTCGTGCTCGTAACGAAACCGGGGCTCGGAAGTCAGTATTCACCATTCGCCCTTGCCGCGGCGCTCGATCAGGACGTGATCATCGACAAGTTTGATTCGATCTTCGCCGCCATGAGTTCTGTGCATCTTGAGGACATTTGACGAAGCGTCAATGGACTAGCTAACCTTCCCGCGTGTTCAAATCCACAAGGCTATTCCATAAGGTCTGCTGATCGATAGGCTTGGTGAGATGGGCGTTGAATCCCGATCTCATCACCTTCTCCCGATCCTCGTTCATCGCGTGGGCGGTGACCGCGACGATGGGTTTTCCATAACCGCGTTTTCGCAGCTCCAGGGTGGCTTCGTAGCCGTCCATGATAGGCATCTGAAGATCCATGAAGATCACATCATAGTTGCCGCTCAGGGCTTTTTCCATGCCTTCGCAGCCGTTCTCGGCCCAGTCGACTTCCAAGCCCAGCTTTCTGAGTATGCTGCCGATCAGCAGGCGATTGTCGGCAAGGTCTTCGACCAAAAGGACCCTGGTCGCTTTGAGACTCTCTCTCTGCGGTCGACTCTCCGCCGTGCCCGAAGGCGACGCCGGGGTCTCACCCTTCGAACTTTGGAAAAGTCGGGTTCGCTTCGGTGTATGCCCCGAATCGATCGTGATGGTGAACGTGCTGCCCTGCCCTGGAGTCGATTCGGTCAGCACCACATCCCCGCCCAACGCCTGCGCCAGTCGGCGGGACAGCGCAAGGCCTAAGCCGGTTCCACCGAATTGCCGCGTAAGGGACGAGTCCACCTGCACGAAGGGCTCGAAAAGATTTTTGACGTTTTCGGCGGAAATGCCCGGTCCGGTATCGGTGACGTCAATCGCCAGATGCGGGGCACCGCGCAGCTGGGTCAAGGATTTCACGGTCAGGGTCACGCTACCCTTGCTTGTGAACTTGATGGCATTGCCGACTATATTGAAAAGTATCTGCTTCAAACGCACAGGATCGGTTTCAATGGTGCGCGGCATGGACCCCTCGGCTTCCACCAGGAATTCCAAACCCTTTTCATCGGCTTTCAGACTCAGGACGGCCACGGCCTCGTTTAGGAAATCCTTCAGATCGACAGTCGTCTTCGTCACCTGGAATTTACCGGACTCCACTTTGGAAAGATCGAGGATGTCATTGATGATGGTCAGAAGAACATTGCTATTCCGCTTCAAAGTTTCCAGGTAAAGCGTGCGTTCCTCTTCTGGCAAATCCGGCTGCAGCAAGAGTTCGGAAAAACCCAGCACGGCCCCCAAGGGCGTTCGGATCTCGTGACTCATATTCGCCAGGAACGCGCTTTTCGCGACGTTCGATGCCAGCGCAGCCTCCTTGGCTTTCACAAGCTCCTCTTCCACGGCCTTCCGTTCTTGAATCTCCTTCTGCAGTCGCTCCACAGCTCCCAAAAGCTCGGACGTCCTCTGCTGAACGCGGCGCTCCAAATCGCTGTGCGCGTTCTTCAGCTCTTCTTCCGCGATTTTTCGCTCGGTGATATCACGGGTGACTTTGGCAAAACCGCGCAGCTGGCCTTCATGGTCACGCAGGGAGGTAAGGACGACATTCGCCCAGTACGTGGATCCGTCCTTGCGCTTGCGAATACCTTCCTCTTCGTAATGACCATCGCGCATGGCCGCTTCCAGTTCGCAGTGCGGATATCCCAAAGCCAGGGCTTCCTGGGTGTAAAAGATATCCAAGGGCTTGCCGATCACCTCGTCCGCCGTGTAGCCATTCAAGCGGTGGGCGCCTGAATTCCAGCTCATGATGCGACCATCCAGATCGATCATGAAGATCGCGTAGTCTTTGACCGCTTCGATCAAGAGCCGCATACGTTCTTCACTCTCGCGCAGCTGCTGCTCGGTGACCTTCTTATCGGTGATGTCGCGGGTGATTTTCGCGTAACCGATCAGCTGCCCGTCGTTATCCTTCAAAGCCGTAATCGTCACGGCAGCCCAGAAAGAAGAACCGTCCTTACGCAGACGCTGGCCCTCTTCTTCATAGCTGCCTTCTTCAGCCGCCATTTTCAGCTCGTACTGAGGATGACGCCGCTCGATCAGATGGAGCGGATAGAAGGTCGAAAAGTGTTTGCCGATGATTTCGTCCGCTTTGTAGCCTTGCATCCGCTCCGCTCCCGGATTCCAGGTCTGAACATAGCCCTGGGCATCCAGGAGGAAAATTGCGTAATCCTTCACGGCCCCCGCGAATAAGGCGAAGGTATTGATGACGCTATCGGAGCCTGGCTCTGGAGAATTCATGCTATTGACCCGGATGAGTGGAGATTTCATGCAAAAGAACCGGCAAGCCTACTGCATGCCACTTCTATCCTACCATTCTTTACTCGATTCGGGCCGGAAGTTTAAGCGCAATATCATGATATCTGCGGCGTGATTCCGCACGAAGCACAGGGAAGCACCGGCTTTTCCAGGTTTTGCAAAAAAAATCCCCTGAAATATATCAGACTTCAATCTTTCAAGCTGACGTGTTCTTGAAAACCTACAGGACAAAAGGATTCAAATCCTGCCAACTTCCGCCTTCTGCCAATCTTGGTTAAATTCTCATGTCCTTTGAAACGGCCAGATGCTAAGACTCTGAAGAGCCCGAGACGCCACGTTGCCCGAGGTTAAAGATGGAACTGTCAGAGCACATGATCCCGAAGTCAGAGTGTTCACGTCTACCGCTGGGCACCTTGAATGTGACTGAGCTGCTGTCACGACCGCAGCGCGCCCCCGATTACGCGGCGGAGAATCAAGCTCTGGTGTCGCTGGCCGAATCTCTCGCCAACCGTTCCGATGATATCTTTCAAAGGCTCGCGCAGCATGCGCTTACTCTTTGCGGGGCACATTCGGCCGGCATCAGCCTTCTGGACGAGGAAAACGGCCAGCCCGTATTTCGTTGGCGGGCGATTCAGGGAAAACTGGAGCCCTTCGTCAATTGCACAATGCCACGATATTTCTCACCCTGCGGCGATGTCGTCGATGGGAACAAACCGCTCCTGATCCAAAACCCCGTCCTTCATTATCAAAGTCTATCAGGCCTTGATTTGGAGCTTGGTTTGGACCTTTGCGAGGCCCTGCTGGTACCCTTTCAAAACGGCGAAAAGGCTGTCGGCACGCTTTGGGTGGTTGCGCATGATCATCACAAGCATTTCGTTCAGGACGATCTGCGCTGTCTCGAAAGCCTTTGCAAGTTTGCCTCGGCCTCGGTGATGGCGCTGGAGAATATCAAAAACCTCGAATCGACCAGCCAGAAACTGAAGGATGTCCAGCTTCGCATGGATACCGCACTTGGAATCGGAGCCATCGCCACCTGGGTGTGGGATATCGACTCCAATCGCGTCTATGCGGATCACAATCTCGCCAACCTCTTCGGCGTCGCCGCATGTGATGCGGACGGTGGCCAAGTCGAGACTTTTCTGGACGCCATCCACCCGGACGATCGTGATGCGGTGAGACTACGAATTCAAAAGTCCCTGGAATCGAGAGAGGCCTATGAAGCGGAGTATCGCATCGAAGGCGAAGGCCAGCCTCTCCGCTGGGTATCCGCGCGGGGCCGCGTGATGGAACGGGATGGCGTCAAGGGCACCCGCCTCATCGGTGTGGTCGTCGACGTGACCGAACGCCGGAAAATGGAAGACCAGCTGCGCATCAAGACCGAGCAGCTGGCTGAAGCGTCGCAACGGAAGGATGAATTCCTTGCGACGCTTTCCCATGAACTCCGCTCGCCCCTGAACATTATTCAAGGGCACACCGAGCTGCTGCGATTGGAAACGCCGGGGACGCCGGAATTCGGTCTCCCGCATCATCACCGGGAAAATGCTGCTCGACATATCCGTCTTCGATCCCAAGGATATTGTGGTGGATGCCATGCGGGCCATTCAATTCGCAGCGGATGCGAAATCCATCCGCCTTCACTATGATATCGAGGCCAGGGCCGGCATGATCAACGGTGACCGCGGCCGGATCCAGCAGGCGCTTTGGAATTTTCTGGCCAATGCCGTGAAGTTTTCGCCGCAAGGCAGCCGGGTTTTCATCCACGTCCGACTCCAAAAAGGATACATGGAATTCAGCGTCAGGGATCAAGGTCAAGGCATCACGCCCGAGTTCCTTCCTTATGTCTTTGATCGCTTCAATCAGGAAGATGGCTCCAAAAGCCGTAAATATGGTGGACTCGGTTTGGGGCTCGCCATCGTCCGGCACATCGCCGAACTCCACGGCGGCTCGGTGCAGGCCGCGAGTCCCGGTAAGAATCAAGGCTGCACCTTCACCCTTTCCATCCCTGTGGTCGCCGTGGTGGATGATGTGCATGATGCAGCTGCGGCCCCTCATCAGACGAGCCCGCGACCCATGGATGATCTCGCGCCACGCCTCCCTTCGTATCGCATCCTGGTCGTGGATGATCAAATTGAAGCGGCCTCTCTGCTGAAGCGTTCCCTCGAAATGCTCGGCGCTGACGTCATCACCGCGAGCCTTGCGACCCAGGCCTGGATCGAGCTGGAGCAGCGGCCTCTCGATCTTCTGATCAGTGACATCGGCATGCCCGATGTCAACGGTTTTGATCTGATCCGAACCTGGCGTCGTCGTGAAGAGATGCTGGGACGGAGGCCGATTCCTGCCATTGCTCTGACCGCCTATGGAACAGAGGATGACAAAGCCGAGATCCTGGCGGCGGGTTTTACGGCCCATCTGGCCAAACCCGCCGGTTTAAGTGAACTCGTGGCCACGATCCTGCGGGAAACTCCCCTTCGACATGACCGTACATGAGTTTCACCGATCGTTCAGCGCAAGAAATCGCCTTCATGTTCTCCTGAATTGAGATTGAAACCTGCTGCAGGAAGCGTATGACAACTGCATGGCGTCCGCAGGGAACAGCTCATTTTCATAAAGGAGCTTTGTTATGCGATATGCAGATCTTTACCTAAGGTTTTTCCTCTCACTGGTCCTGCTGGGACCGCTTTCGACCCTTGAAAACAAGGCCTTTGCCGAGTCCGCCCAGGAGGCGTTGAACAAGGCTCTGCAAACGAAGCCGCAGGAATACGCTGGCATGGATTATTATCCGAACTGTGCCGCCCTGCGTGAAGACCTTGCAAGCAGCTTTGACGAAATGTGGCTTCAGGACAAGGCCTGGATGTCGTCGGCGATCGGCATGGATCGGCCCATTTACGGTGTGGATAAGGAGCTTGAAAACGCGCAGCCGGCCGGGACTGATGCCGGCGTCGAAGGCGCGACCAATGTTCAGGAACGCGGCGTGGACGAAGCCGATCGTTTTCGGGTGGGTGATGAACAGGTCTTTGCCTTAAGTTCGGATGAATACATTCAGATCCTCGATCGTCAGACTTTGCAGCCGATGGGAAGCCTTCACATTCCAGGACTCATGCATACCCAGCTGCTCACAGCCCCCGGTCGGCTTGTGATTCTGGGACAGATGGCGGGCAAGGATGCCCAGGCCTTTAGCCTTGTGCGCGTGTATGAAACCGCGGCCGATGCGTATCCCGCTCTGATCAAAGAGCAGCGTTACCTGGGATCTTTGTTTACGAGTCGGCTGATCGGTGACCAGCTTCTGCTCCTTCTGAGTGATAGCATCCCCGATATCCGTGTCCCGGTCCCTTTCAAGGAATTCCAAACCGAACCCTGGTTCTCGGATCCGAACAAACGCCAGAGGATGTATCAGATGCGGGATCAACTGAAGCGCCGCATCCTGCCGCCGATTCGGAATGGGGAACTGCAGGGTGTGGCCTGCGAACGCTACATAAGGCGGCCCGTTCGCGACTGGGATCTGCAGCTGAGCAAGACTCTTATGATCAATATCCGCGATGTCAAGGCCCTGACCGGACAAAAGCCCGAGGCCCTTGGCCTGATCGGTTCCACGGATGAACTCTATGTGACCACCCGTAATATGTATGTCCTCAAACAGCAGGTGCAGTGGTTTTCGCCCATATGGTGGGGAGGACCTGTGCCGATCGCAAGACCGCAGCCGCAGGATGAAAGACTGCGTATCCAGCAGATTGGCCTTCAGAACGGATTTTTACAGCCCCGGGCCGCGGGCCAGCTGCGGGGTCGTATCAAGGACCGCTGGTCCCTGCATGAGCTGAAGGAGGGGCGTTATCTGGCGGTTGCCACCACCACGGGATTTTTGGGCGGAATCGGGGGCGAGGTGGCCAGCAATCATCTCTTCATCGTGGCTCCGGATGCCGGCGTTCAGCTCCGTATCAGGGCCTCATTGGAAAATTTCGCGCCTCGCGAGGATATACGCTCCGTTCGCTATCTCGGGGATTATGCTTACGTGGTGACCTTCGAAAAAACCGACCCGCTGTTCGCCTTCGACTTGAGCGATCCTCTTCACCCCAGGCTTTTGAGTGAGCTGAAGATTCCCGGCTTTTCCACCTACATGCATCCTCTGGGGGATGGGCGTCTTTTGGGAGTTGGCTTTGATGCACTGGATCAGGGCGACTATTCGCTTTTTCAAGGCGTGAAGATTTCCCTTTTCGGAATCGCTGACCCGACTCACATCAATGAGCTGCAGTCGCCTAAAATTTACGGCATTCGCGGTTCGAGTTCAGAAGTGGCGGTGGATCCCAAGGCTTTCTTCTATGATTCAAAGTCCGGGCTGATCGGAGTGCCGATTATCGCTTTGAAAGAAGCTGGCGAATGGGGAACGGCGCGTGACTTCAGCGGAGCCCTGATCCTGAAACTTGAGGGTTCGGGACTATCAGAAGCCGCCCGCATCAGTCACGTGGAATGGGTTGCGGATGCATGCCGCAGCGAACTCGATAGCTGGCGCTGGTGGCAGGATCAGCGTCCGTCGCTGGACATCAATCGCGTCTATCGACTCGGCGATCAGATCGTGACGCTGTCCCGCTGGGGGGTCAAGGCCTTCCAGGTTGGACAATGGCAGGAACCCACGTTGGCTTGGAGTTTTCCAGCTCACGAAGTGTCGTGTCAGTCGAATCGTTTTTGAGGCATTCGGCGTAGGGACGGCGGCCGCCCCTCGCGAATCGGACGGATTTCTCGCGGCCGCGTATGAGAGATCGGGCGGTCGTCTCGCGGCCGCCCCTCTGATTCAGGCACGGCGGCGACCGCGCATCAAAGATCGCGTGGATGCCGCAAGAATCAATCCTGCGGAACCGACAGCCAGACGGCGGGCGGGCGTCCACTTTTTACGCAGGCTGCGCTGCATGTCCGCCGAGGCCTCGTGCAATTCCATTTGATTGTGAACCTCGCGCACACCCGGAATACGGGCAATCGCGCGCATCACGTTGTCAACTTCGGTGCTCATAATCGGCCCCTGCAGAGTCACGATTCCATCCTCGGCTGTAATCCCAACGTCCTTGGCCCGGCTCATATAATGGCCCAACTTCGACGCGACGCGGCGCACGAGTTTATCATCATCCACTTTCTGTCCAGCCAGACGCGATCGCATCTCCTCCAGCATGCCGAGCGAGCGATTCTGAAGGTCGCGGCTGGATACATCCAGAAATCTTTGCGCGTCCTGAAGGCCTTTGCTGGCCCTTTCGCGCACAGCGGCGCGGCGGCGGTTGCCACTGACCGGATCATAGAGGTAAACCAGAGCCGCTCCGATACCAGCTGTTGTCAACATTGATAGAAGTTTCATAAGTTGCCTCCTTGGTCTTGGTTATTCCACGCGCGAGACATTGCAATCTCTGATCCACGGATCAAGGTTCCCATGAAAAACTTCAAGGCTTATGCATGTCGAGCAGACGATGTCGCAGAAAGGATGCAGCAGGAGGCCAGGCAGAGCCTGGCGTGAAGGGTTTTCTTCAAAAATCCTGGGCGGCGGCCGGCGCGTGCAGAGCCTCCAGCACGTCCATCTCACAGGCGTTCAGATATTCCCAGCCTTCGGACTTTTTATAGGTTCGCCAGATGCGAACTTTCGAGATGCTGTGGAAGGAACGCATGCGCACGGTTTTCATCATGGCCCGCGACTGCCGGATGAAGATTGAAAAATCCTCAAGGCAGTATTTCTGTTCGTGACTCAGATCCAGAATCATATAGAGAACTTTTTCCTCCTGCCGGGGATCGTCCACTTTCTGATAGATGGCGGCGATGAAACTGCCGTCCTCTTCGCGCCGGAACGAGATCGGCAGGTGATCGGCGGCCTCGATATCCAAAGCTCTTTCATAAAGGTCACAGGGCGCAAGGCGATAGTCAGAAAATTCCGATTTCCACACGACCTTGACCGCCGGTCCATCCTTGGGCACAGCGAAAAGCCGAGGTTTCCTTGATTCCAACATCATGGCCTGCCCCTTTCAACCAGCTTGTTTAAGAGCTGCCAAAAATCGCGTGCAGCTGTAATGGAACGTGCCTGGCTGATACCCTTCGCAGTATTCGCTCGGTATGCGGGGATTGACCGTATAGAAATTCACGGGACGCCCGTTCAAAGTCGTAAAAGACCCCAGCAGCTGATTGCGCATGACCTTGTACGCATTCCCACTCCTCACGATGTTGAATCCTTCCCTGGATAACTGCTCAAGCAAAGCTTTGACACTCATGACAATAACCTCCTCAATGCAAAACATCCTGTCTTGCAGCTAATGCACACTATTGGATCGTCAGGAGAATAGGATCGCGAGCAGCAGCCCGCGACCCGAGAAGTGGTTTAAACCGGAAATCAGCAAAAACACATAAAGGGTCGCGTCTTCCGATGCGGAAAACTTTGCTCCTTCATCAAACGAATAATTTTGGAATAACAGTGCCTGCCATATGTGAGCAAGGTGTTATGATGCATGGCCTCAAAATTTTTTTTATTTTGAAAGATTGAAAACGCACGCTCCAACGCCATTTCCCATTGTATCGATGACAGGGACAGCGTTTCAGGAATTATCGAATTTAAAATTACGGCTGACATGACTGGTCCGTCTTTCTGCTCAATTTTTAATTTTAAAAATCCCTGCTGTATGCCGCAACCTAGGCGAGTGATGATGCATTATTCTTCACGGTGAGCGAGAGAATGTTGACATCCTGAAGACCCCCCACTATCGTGAATGCAAAAGTCATGATGGAAAACTTAGGGAGTGGTCGATGGTTCATCCAGTCTGCATTCACCTGCGCGAGCGGGTGAAAGCTGTGTTAAGCCAGAGTGGGGAGAGCATTCGCTGGCTATCGAAGCAAACGAATGTGGATTATCAGAAGCTTTATCGGCTGGAATCTGGTGACCTGCGATCGTTATCCTTCTTCGATGCAAGGCGCATTGCCCGCTTTGTCGAGCCTGACCGTTTCAAGCAGGTGCTGGAGGAATACTTCCCCGAGGAAGTCCGTGATCTGACCGATTCCGGCTTTACCCAGCAGGATCTGGATGATCGCATGGAGGCTGTCGAGTTCCTTCTGTCGTCGGAGCAGCGTTACCTCGTTTATCTGTTCGCTTCGGAAACGGAGGGGGCGGATCGGGACAGGGTCGCTCTGGAATTCGGCCGCAGCGGGATGAAGACTCTGGATGAACTCCTGGCCAAGCAAGCTCTCAAACTCAACCCTGACGGCACTTTCCAAGGCACATTGAGTGTCGTGGTGAATGCTCCGGACACTTTCGTCAAAAGGATGGCGCATCTTCACGTGGATATGATTGATCTCGCGGATGCCGGTTCGCTTATGCGGAGTTTCCACCGCGGCGTGAACAAGGAAGGCTTGAGAAAAGCCTACAACACCATGGCACAGGCATCGCACGAGCTATGCTCCATCCTGGAAAACCCGGACTATCGCGGGCCGGATTTGATGATTTTTAACCTTGCCTGTGGCATCGTTCTGGAGAAGGGTCCATCATGAAAATAGTTCCGTTCCTCGGCTCGGCACTTATCGCTACACTGTCCATGACCAGCGCAGCCCTGGCTGGAGGGCTCGCCGGTGGCGGCGGTCCACCCAGTCGCGAGCTTCTCGATTCCATGCTGAAAACCCAGGCGGGTCGCGCTGCGCTTTTTGTCTGGGATGAAGAGAGCTACGGTCTTGGCCTTGATAAATCGCTTGTGCCGGCCATGCTTCTGACCAGCAAGGCGCCGTCACCGGAAACTGTGGCGCTGGCGCCGGCCGATTATCGGAAGCTGGAGCCGAAGGAATACCATGTGAATGCCATCAATCGTCAGGGCATCAGGCGGTCCTATCGTGTGCTGGATGGAATGAAGGATGGAACTTTACTGCTCATTGATCGACGGCTATTGATACGCGCGGGAGTGCGTCCATAACCCTATGTTCGAAGCGGCCCTCCCAGGCCGCTTTTTTTTATTTCTTCGCCGTGCAGTCGGCATCCGTCTTCGGCAGGCCGTTATCAATCCAGCTCAGGAAGATTTCCTGCTCGCCTGGTTCCAGAGGCTGGGTCAGGAGATTATAGAAAATGCGATTGCGGATGGGCTTCACATAGGTTTGCCAGGCGTCGTACTGCGTGAGCACGATGCCTTTCCAGGCGAACGTCTCGTTGTGACAGCTGTCGCAGCGCAGGGCGCTGAGATCCTTGATGAGCAGTTCGTAGGTTGGAATATTCAGCGAGCGACAGGTCACCGGCGCAGCGGGTTCCGGCGTTTTCACATCAGCATTCGAGGTCACCGCTTCCGCTTCCGCTTCCTCCAAAGGCGCGGTGTCGTCGGCTTTGGATTTCTGACAGGCGCTCATCGAAAGCATGAGCATTCCAAACAGTGTTATGAGAAGGCCTCTGCGCATGGCGCAATACTCCTGAAGCGTTGGTGGGTGCGCTTCAAATATGCAAATAAAATGCCTATACAGCGTTTTTCGGCAAGCGGGCTCGATGCCTTGAATTTTTTGAAGAGGCGCGGAAAAAGCTGAGGGAGAACGCGCACGAGAGCCCGCGACCTCGCGCAGGCTGCTTGATTTCGAGCGTGGATCCTCCCAGGCTTAATGTCCAGAGTTTTGACAGTTCAGCGGCGCAGCTTGAAGCGGCCGAGGTGCTTCGGACTATGGATGGGCGAGATATGTGCCATTGCGGCTGGTGATGGGTTCTGACACAGCAGGACTTAAGAACGATGGGCGCACAAACTTTTAAAAATTAAAACATCAGCGTTTTCAGTGGGATGGAATCAGCGCTCAAGAGACAGCGGAGCTGATGAGTCGGACCGCGGTTGGGGTGTTTAGACAGCGGAAACGGGCCGGCGAAAGCAGACAGCGAAGAGACGCCGGCGTGAGTGGGACACGCACAGGCACTCACGGCAACACACGGCCGCGAAGAAATAAGCAGGCCCGGCGTCAGCACCGGGCCTTTCCATCATTCTTCGTAGATGTAATCGCCGGCACTCGCAAACACGGTCTTATCCGCAGCATTCTGCTTCGCAAGATCACCATTCAGATAAGCACTGTAATCCAGGTTATCCCCAAGAAAACGCAGATTCCAAGCGGTAACGTAACGCGCGATGGAAGCCTGATAACGCCCCCCATTGATCAAATCGAAATGCGACACGCCGCGGAATCGCGCGAAGGCTTTCGGCTCGCCTGTGTTGGTGCTCTTGAAGACATTCAGGATTGCGGCAGGCGAGGCCACGGAGTCCTGGGTGCCGGTGACGAAGAGATAAGGTATCCGCGTCGCAGGCCGCGCGGGCTGGTAAGCACAAAGCGGAATCGCAGCCGCGACAAGCTCAGGCGACTGATTCGCGGCCAGGATCGCTCCCGCGCCTCCATACGAATAACCCGAGACGCCCATGCGTTTCAGATTGATGCGACCATACAGTGGACTGGAGCCGAGGGCCTCCTCTTTCACCAAAGTCTCGAGCGAAGCCTTGTGACCATTCGCCCAAATCTGAGCGTTGCCAACCATGTTGCTGGTGGGCGTGAAGACGATGGTGACGATACCATGACTCGCAAGGTGTTTGCCGAGCCAGGACATCTGCTCCTTCGTATTCGTGAACCCACCCGAAAGCGTCGTCGCAGGAAGGAGATTCCCACTGCTCTCACTCGGATAATAAATGATCGCTGACTTGTAACCGCTAGAACTGGCCTTGGGCGTGTAGGTCCGTACCTGATAAGGGCCGAGCTTGCCCGGATCAGGAAGGTTCAGACGTTCACTCAAATCTGCCGAGGATGCATCCACCGACAGCGGCATGGAATGGTCTCCGGCTCCACAGGCGGACAGCACGAACGCAAGCCATAAGACTTTCAATTTCCGCATAAGAAATTCCCCTCAAAAAAATACGATGAATTTTTAGTAAAGCATGGGCTGGTTTTGAATCTAGACAGGAAAGGAGGAAGAAACACATTCACAAAAATTAAAAACACCTGGGTTCCATGGGAGGAACACCAGGTGTCTGCGTTTGGTAAGGTGGATTTGCGAAAATATCAGAGACTGGCTTCGGCCACACCCAAAGTGTAAACGCCGATGGCGTCACCACCGAGCGATCCCATATAAAGCTCGCCGTTATACTCTTCGACCGATGTGATGTTGCCAATATTCTTGCCGCTCGGATCATGCAGCGACTGCAGCACCTGACCGTTTTCATCATAGGCGACAACGAGGCTGTAAGCCTTGGGCTTCGGCAAAAGCTGAGTCGGCAGCTTGGCCAGAAGGCCTTTGATCCAAGGATATGGCTGAAGACCATCGATCAAACGATCGCGAACCGAAAAATACGCGACCCAGATCGTGCCCTGGCCATTCGAGGAAATCGTATCGGGCAGTCCAGGAAGATTGTCGAGGAACACTTCACGTTCACCCGCGCGCGGACCTTCCAGCCAGAAGCGGGTCAGGCGATAGCGCGAGGTCTCCGCAACGACCAGGAAATCCTGATCCGCCGACAGCGCGATGCCGTTGGCAAAGTAAAGCTGATCCATCACAAGGCTGGTCTCTTTCGTGGCCGGATTGTATACGAAGAGACGACCGTTAGGACGGGCTTCCAGGAAATCAAGCTGATACTGATCCAAAGGATATTTGCGGCTCGCTTCGGTGAAATAAATGAGCCCATTGCGAGCCACTTTCACGTCATCGACCAGACCCAGTTTCTGACCATCAAATTCCTTCACCAAAGTGGTCACTTCACCTTGGGTATTCACCAGCAAGAGCCCGGAATAGGGTTCGGCCACCAGAAGGTTGCCGTCCGCGTCAAAATCAAGACCCAGTGGGTGTCCACCCGTTTGCGCAAAGGTGGTCACGTCGCCAGCACGGGAGATTTTTTTGATCGTGCCATCGGCCGTCCCGGTATAAACGAAGCCTTCCGCGTCCAGCGCGATTTCCTCGGGACCTTGCAGCTGGCCGCCGCCGAGTCTTTCTGCAGACGCCAGGTATTCATTCGGTGCATAGGGGCCAACCAGAGCTGGGGCTTTTTCCGGACGGAAGGGGGCCGGATCTATTTTCCTGGCGTGCGCGAGGGGCGCCAGGGTCAGGAGCGAGAGAGCCAATCCGAGACTATAGCGATGGCAAGCGAGTTTCATGCAAGGTCCTCCACAAGGTGCATGCCCTGATTTCTAGAATCATGCGGCACGCAAGTCAAGGACTCTCGCCTGCTTCAGAGTTTTTCCATAGCCTTGCGAATCTCGTCGGAAAGCCGACTGATGGAACCCTCGCTGGGCCCGATCCAGCGGATTTTCTGCAGATGCCAGGCGATCAGCCGTTTATCCGTTTTGGAGAGGCGCGAACTGGGACCACCGTGTTTCTCATCCACCAAAAGACGCCCCCTTTGCGCATGCGTGCGATTCAGGATGCCCACCATGAATAAAAGCCCGCGATCGAGCAAAATCCAGGGAAAGTTGGGGCTTTTGATAGGTCCGACGGTCACGGCCTTGCGGGCGAGGCGAAAGCCTGCAACCTGCGGATCGGAAAAGGCCAGGTATCCCGTCCCAAGACTTCCCAGGACAGCCCCGAGTCCCGTGCCGACCATCATCGAGGCGCCGCCGACCGAGGCATCGATCGCACCACCGGCCAAGGCTCCGGCCGCGGTTCCGGTGGCAATGAGTTCCGTTCGGGAAAGGCCCAGGAATTCCCAGGTTTCACGACCGAAAAGATCATCGCTCTGGCCCTTGGGACTCAGTTCGGTTTCTTCGCTATCCAGGCTCTTGAAACTGAAAATCTCGGCCAGGGCCCTGCGGCTGTTCTTTTCCAGCTTACGGATGTGATCGTAATATTCGTCCATGTAGCGGCCCTTTTCCTGTTCCGAGACGCTGCCATCATCATCGACCGCGACTTTCTTCCGGTAATGCATGGCCTCCGAAATGAATTCCGCGAGGATGTAAGACGCCGCCCGCAGGCGCGATTGATGCTGTGATTTTAACAGTTCCATCGCTTCATCCAGCACCGGCCGGGTTTCATCGGACAGAAAACGCAGCTCCTCCAGGATTCGAATTCTTTCCTCGAAGCGCGCGGTATGCGCATTGAAGACGAGGGTTTTACGAAAGTATTGACCAAGGGCCGCCTGCCAGTCACGCACAAAACGCCCATCGCCGGTTTGATTCAAAAGCGCGAGCGAGGGTTGACCTGTCCACTGCAGGATTTCAAACTCGGCTTCGAAGTTGGGTCGATAGGGATGACTCGCGTCCACCACGTAGAGGATCGCTGCGCCTTCAAGAATAGGCTTCAAAAGCTCGCACTCGAAAGTAAAACGATTCGATCCCTGGAAAGTATCATAAAACGCCTGCACGCGCTGCCGTCTTTGGTGAGCGGCCACGCTCTCACGCTTCAGCCATTCCAAAGCCGCCGGCGCCTCTTCGAAGCCCGGCGTATCAATGATGCTGAATAGGATGCGCTCGCCGACTTTCAGCTCAAACTCCTGGCTGATTCGGGTCGTGCGCGGCGTGGGCGCGATCAGGATCTCATCATTTTCCACGATCGTCGCGACGATGCTGGACTTGCCTTTATTCGATCGACCGACCACTGCAAATTTCATCGGGCATGACTCCCTTCAAGCAAAAGTCCAACATAAGGATCGCGAAAGGCTTTCAGGCTCGCTTCCCAAAGCGGTCGGTCCTCGATCGCGGTTTCCACGGCTCCTTTTGTTTCATCATGCAGGAGGGGCACGAGAAAGATGGGCGTCCGCACAGGCAGCTTTTCGCGCATGGCGAGCCGCAGACGGTTGAAAGCCTCGCCAGGAAGTTCCCAGGGATCACAAACCAGAGCCAGCGACTGACCATCCTGGAGCGTCTGCAGAATATTCTGAAACTCGCTATCGCGTCCTTCCGCATCCAGAATCGAACCGACCCTATGCCCGCGCTCTTCAAAATAGTTCCGAAGCTCGGCCTCGGAAAAGGGCGCCTGCCGCCACCGCACGATGAGCAAAGGCTGCGGGCTCGTCATGCTCATCGGCTCGGGCAAAGCCGCGGCAGCCATTTCCTTGGTCCCTGCCGCCGATTGCCAACTGATGCCGCTGCGCTGCAGACGGAGCCAGACTTCCTCGCTGGCGAAATCATCGAAGCGAAGCGAACGCAGATGAAGGGCCAGTCGACTTTTGAAGAGAAGCAGAAGGACGAGTCGCGGCAAAAGCCCATAAAATCCGATCAAAGCCGCAAGGAAAGGCCACCAATCCGCCGCCATCGCACTGCCCTGGCCCGAGACATAGCTGGCCGTGAAGCGATCGTATTGCGTCGTTTGAATGACATCCATGGTGGGAACGAAGAGGGGGCCGAGCCACGCGAAAGGCAAAGCCAGGGCATGAACCAGGGAAAAAAGAGCATCAGGTCCAAGGCGCAGCGTCGTTTGCCAGGCAAAGGCATAATCGTGAACGCTGACGTAAAATAGGAGGGATGCCAAAGCCGTCAGATAATATGCGAACGCAAAGCTCTGCGAAAGTATCCAGGCCTGCCAGGTAAAAACCCGCGGATGCATGGATTTCAAACGATGCCACACATCGGCGAGCGGCAGATCCCGCTGATTTTTTTTCATGACGCGCGTCAAGAGCCAATGCCCCGAGGCCGCGACCCAACCTCCCGGCAGTCTTCCGAACAGACGCGCAACAAAACCACGCAGCAAGAGGAAAAGCAGAAACGTCACAGGAAGGAGCACAAAGATCGCGAAAAACGGCAGCACATTCACCGGATGCAGACCGTTATAGGTCAGAAGCCCGCGTATCGTCCCCCAACCGAGCAGCGCCCCCAGCGCGATGAGCCCAAGGTTCAAAAGCGCTCGCGCCTGCATGAACGCTTCACCATAAGGCCCCCTCACCTTCCGCAGCCAAAGCTTAAGGCCATGGGCCTTGCCTTTTTTCAGAATCGCACTGTCGATCCTTACGTTCTTATCCCGCTGCGCAAGATCCTCGGGACGGGCCTGGCTATCAAGAGCCAGCTGGACTTCATAATCAATAAGGTCTCCCAATGAAAAAGCCCGCGTCGGATGATCTGCCATTTCGCCCCCTATTTATGTCGCCACAGCTCACGCGCTGGACGAAATACCATGCGATTCCTTGCACTTATGATGCCACTTTGTCAAGACAAGGCAGCTTCACACGCATCAAGAGGCGGATTTTAATGTAATTTCAAAGGGCGGGGCCTGATTGCCGTTGCTGGGACTGGTAAACCTCGCCAGGGGGAAGAGATCCGCTCGCACCCGAGCGGATCGCTCTATTTCACTCGCGAGCCCTTAAAATCAAAACCGAATGTTTCCCGGACACAGCCTGGCGGAAGGTATGACTTCCGGTGGCCAGGCGTTGCCAGAAACCATGCCCCTGAGCGCCCATGATGAGGAGTTTGGAACCGCTCGCCTTCATGCTTTCCTCGATCGCCGTATCGGGATCACTGGCGATCACCCGGCTTTGCACGGCCACACCCAAAGCTTTCAGCTGCTGCTCCACTTTCTGATTCTGCTCGTTCAGATGGGCCTCCAGCCATTGTCCGATATGCGGCGGCACCTGGGGGCTGAAATTGCGAAGGGAGCGCACCATTTCACGCGGATAAGCGGTCATGATGGTCAGACGTTTCAAACCCCGAGGCGCAAGGTGCAGAAGCGTATCCACGCAGCGCGCCGCATATTCGGAATGATCCGTGGCAAAAACCGCTTCCACGGGCTCCTGGGGGGTCAGCTCAGTCCTTGAAATCAAAAGACTGGTGGGTGAACTGGTCACAAGTTTACGTCCCACCGAGCCTATCAGTAATTTGCCCAGGGCGCTTTCATCGCGCGAGCCGATGGCAATCAGATCCGCCTGGGAATTCTGCGCCACCTGCAGCAGCTGATTGCTCACCGTGCTTCCATATTTCAGAACGGACTCCGCCGGCAGTTGAAGATCACGCGCCAAAGCTGACGCTTGATCGAGGCTCTGCTGCCCTTCCTTTTCCTGAAGCCGCAGAAATTGAGTCAAAAGATCGTTGGCATTCTGGGGTTTTTTCGCCCACTCTTCAGGTGACAGCCGTTCGATGACATGCACCAGCTGCAGCTCAGGCTGGCTCAACTGCAGGCGTGCCAACATTCTGACCGAATTCAGGGCTTCGGGAGAAGCATCAATTCCGACGACGGCTTTCATGTATGGATTCCTTTCCCTAAGTGATTATCACGTCCTTTATATTCAGACGCAAATCCAAGGGAAAGGCAAATATGGAAAGTGAAGGAAGATAATTGTCAGAAGCGATCAATCAAAAGCTGATACGGAATTCACCCTCTTTCAGGCGGTCGGACAGCGGCACCCATATTTTGAGGATTTCCGTCCTTTGATCAATGATGGCATTGACCTCCTGTCCTTCTGCATCACCCAAAGGCAAGGCGAAACGATAACCCTGCGGGCAGGCGTTGGCACTGGCGCTGAAAGGTCCCATGCCTGCGCTGACAGCCCACTTCGGTCGGGTTTTATCCGTAATATTCTTGCAAAGGAAAGGTCGATTCAAAGTGCAGATCGTATCATTGAAACGGCCGAGGGCGCCGCTCGACATGCCTGTGACGCCTGCATGATTATTTTTGCCAGCGAGATTTTCATACTCCGCGCAGTCCTCGTCTTCGCCATTCGGTCCCGGCGCATTGTTGGGCTCACCGCCCAGCCAATACGTGGCCACACGATCCAGAGTCATGGAACCTGTGATATCCGCGCGGAAGATCGTCGGCGCGCTGCCATTGATGCTGATCGTCGCCTCCACCGTGCGATAGAAGAGTGTGGCCGGCGTCTCCGCGATCACCCAACTGAGCCCACTCATATTTTCCTGCATCACGGCCAGATCATACTTCTGCCCGGCGGCATCGACCTTTCGGAAGGATGCAGTCACGCTCGTCACCGTAATGGGCTTCTCGGGCGTCAGAGCACAGTCCATGCGATAGGTGGCCTCACCCTGCTTTTGATTATCGGGATATCGGCAGGTCAGGAACGCGCCGCCGATCGCAGTGGGTTCCAGGGCAATGCTGGATTCTTCCGCCATCTCGTCCTGGGCAGCGGAAGGCTGAGGCGCTTCTTCCACCACAGGCGTGGCATCACGGTTGTCGCTGACCACCGCCTGGGCTTCCGTCGCCTCGGGTGCGCGATGCATCGCGGGGTTGGCATTGCAGGCCCCAAGCCCAAGAGCCAGAGAGAGTGAAAGAAGTTTCTTACGCTGAAACATAATAAGCCCCACGTGCGAGTGTGTTCTGCTCAAGGTATCGGAACCTTCGTGGACTTATTTTAAAAAGGGACGGCGGGCCCATGAATTCAGCTGTTTAAAGCCCTTTTTTTAGAAGGATGAAAGCCCTTGCGGCGAACCGCTTTCAATGCAAGCCGGCATCCAGCATGTGATCATGATCACGACGTTTCAGGAGAAGGACTTCGATCGTGCGCCGCAGAACATCAATCTGTATGGGCTTGGTCAGGTGAAGATCGCAGCCGGCAGCGATGGATTTTTCCACCTCTTCCTTGAGCGCATGGGCCGTGAGCGCCACGATAGGCCGCCGATAGCCTGTCGACCGCAGGCGCCTCGTCGCTTCCAATCCATCCATGACCGGCATCATCATATCCATCAGGATGATATCGTAATCCGCCGACCGTGCAAGACGGATGGCTTCTTCCCCATTGCTTGCGACGTCGACTCGCGCGCCCAGTTTTTTCAAGAAGATCTTGATCAGGATCTGATTGTCATGCGAATCCTCGGCCAGCAGCACCGAATACTGCCCACCGGCAGGCATCGTCTGAGGACTGGCTTTCGCAATAATCCTCTGACTGTCCTGCAGGGATTCAATATAAGGGCCTGATGCCGGCCCGACCTTGATCGTCAAAGCAAAACAGCTGCCGACGCCAGGGATCGACCAGCTCAAAACCAAATCACCGCCGAGCGCCTCGGCCAGGCGCCGCGACAGATGAAGGCCAAGGCCGGTGCCGCCGAAGCGTCGGCTGATACTGGAATCGACCTGGGAAAAGGCTCGGAAGAGTTTATGCGCTTTGCTCGCGTCGATGCCGACGCCGCTGTCTTCCACTTCGAGCATCAGCTCCTCGTTCTGAAAGCTGAGGCTGATCCGAATGCGACCTTTCTCCGTGAATTTAATCGCGTTCGAAAGAAGGTTGAGGAGGATCTGCCTGAAGCGCAGGGGATCGGAATCTATATAGCCCGGCACAGGATTCTTGAATTCCACCTGAAGACTGATCCCTTTGCGCTGGGCCAGGACCTCCATGGATTTCACAGTCTCGCTGACGAGGTCGACCATGGCAAAGGCATGACGATCTATTTTGAATTCCCCCGATTCCACCGCGGAAAGATCCAGGATGTCGTCGATGATAGCCAGAAGATGGCCACCGCTGGCCTTGATGCTGGCGGCATAGGCGGTGCGATCGGCCTCGGGCAGGCCGCGTTCCAGAAGAAGGTCTGCGTAACCAAGAACGGAGCTCATCGGGGAACGGATCTCATGGCTCATGTTCGCCAAAAAGCGGCTTTTGGCCTTGTTCGCTTCTTCCGCGCTTTCCTTGGCCTTGGCCAGTTCCACCAGGGCGAGCTTGTATTCATGGATATTGGTGGCTGTTCCATACCATCGCTTGACCTCGCCATTTTCCTGAAAAACGGGAAGCGCGCGACTGAGATGCCAGCAGTAATGGCCATCCTTCATGCGCACGCGATGCTCGCAGGTATAAAGATGCTTGTTCTCGACCGCAGCACGCCAGGCCCTGACCGTCGCATCCAGGTCATCAGGATGAAGTCCGGGCTGCCAATTCCAGAGTCCTTCGCTGTCCTTCTGGAAACCTTCATACTCGAACGCACGCTCGTTGTAGTAATCCACCTGGCCGGCGGAATTCGATGTCCAGACCAGCTGCGGCATGGAGTTCGACAGATCGCGGAAACGGGCTTCGGATTCCAGGAGAGCATTCTGGAATTCCCGCAGCTCGGTGATATCCGTGCTGGTTCCGAACCACTGCACGATCTCATGCGCTTCGTTGCAAATGGGAATGGCGCGCGAGAGAAACCAACGCCAGGTGCCGTCGGCGCTTTTAAGCGGGAAGGTATCCTCCCATATCTGGCCGCTTTGCAGGCAGTCCTGGTATTTTTTCAAGACACGCTGCGCGTGATCAGGATGATGGACGTCCAACCAGCCATTGCCTTTCATCGCCTCCAAATTGGAGCCTGTGAACTGAAGCCAGCGATCGTTGTACCAGAAGACGTATCCCTGAGCATCAGCCATCCAGGCCAATTGCGGAATGGAGTTGGCAAGGGCCTTGAACTGCAGGACGGCTTCCTCCAACTTCGCCTGGGCTTCCTTCCTATCGTGGATATCAAAGATGGAACCCGCGTATCCCAAAAACACGCCATCGGCATCAAAGCGTCTATGACCGGCGTCGATCACCCAACGATAAGCCCCCGACGCGGTTCGAAGACGATATTCCATGTAAAAAGGCTTGCGCCGCGCAGTGGCTTCCAAATAACCCTGACGGACCGTCTCGCGATCGTCGTCATGCACGGCATCCAGCCAGCCAAACCCGAGCGCCTCACTCCTGGTTTGCCCCGTAAAGGAAAACCACTGCTGGCTCAGATACGTGCAGGATCCTCCCTCTTCCGTGATCCAGAGTATGGCAGGCGAAACATCCACGCAGCGCTGAAAATCAAGCTGCGCGAGTTTGCGATCGGTGATATCGCGCGTCACCCCAACAAAGCGGATGATCTCGCCTTTTTCATTGCGAATGGGGCTGCCTGTCGTCTCCAGCCAGATCTTCGTTCCTTCACCTTTAAGGAAGCGGTACTCGCACATGTAGTCCGCACCTGTCCGCCTGGATTCCTCAAAACCCTCCAGGACTGCCGCTCGATCCAGATCGTGGATGAAGCGATTCAATTCCGTGGTCCCGGTCGGACCAGGATTCGCAAGGCCCAGCATGTCCCAGAAGAGATCATTGCCGCGTGTTCTGCCGGTTTGCAGATCTTGCTCCCAAATGCCGAGCTGCGCGGCCTCGGTCGCCAGACGCAACTGCAAGGACGATTCGGTCAGAGCCGCTTCGGCCTGTTTCCAGGCTGTAATGTCCTTGATGCTGCGAAGGATATAACGCGGCTGCCCCGGGCGCGCCGTGGACAGAGTCGCTGACAGGAACACCCAGACGATGCTTCCATCTTTCCGAATAAAACGTTTCTGCAGAGTCGCCGAGGCAAGCTCGCCGCTCCAGAGTTTGCGGGTCAGCTCGTCATCCATCGCGCGATCGTCAGGATGAGTAAAGTCCCGAAGAGTCGAACCCATCACCTCTTCGCGCGAGCAACCCAGGACCTGGGCAAAACGGGAATTCACCCGTATCCAATGACCATCCTCGGTCGCATGGGCGATACCGACATTGGATCGTTCGAAGCTGTCTTTATAAAGCTGCTCACTGGCCTCAAGCTCAGCAAAGCGAACGCGTTCGCGCCTCAGCTCGTAGGCCAGAAAAATCACAGCACTCGTGACCAATCCCAACAAGGTAGTAAGGACGCCGCTTGTGCCCGGGGACAGAAAAGACATCCCCACGATAACAAACCCGAGCCCAAGCAGCGGCAGGAAAAGTCGAACAAACCTCTGCATACAACCCCGCGTGCATAGTTATAGGGCGGGAGTATAATGGACACGCAGCCTACTGTCACAGATTATCCGATATAGGCAGCAAAGGGCACATTGACCGGGGTTGGCATGGCTGCAGCGGCTCGCTCGTGGTCAAGTATCGCCAAAGCGGGTCGTCCCTGCGGCAGTTGATGACGTGAAGCCACCAGCACATTCCCACCATGCGCTAAGACCGCTTGCGCCAGATCATCGAGGATGTCGTCGTCCTCGTGATCCATATCCCGCGGATGCAGCGTAAGGCGGCCGGTCTCGGGATGCAACTTGCCGAAGATGTGCAGGCCATCGGCAATGATGAGCTTGCGGACCTGCCCTTGAATCGCGGCCTGAGCGATCTGATCCATGTTGCTGGTCGTGAGATTCATCTCGGCGGCGCAGCGATATTCGATGAAGGCTCGCTCCAGCTCCTGCCTCGCCTCTTTTTTCAGGGCACGCCGTATGTCCTGGCACATATCCGCGAGCTTCGTCTGATGAAAGGACGCGTAATGGGCCAGCCGCACCGCACGTCCCACGCGCAGACGTTTGAAAGCTGCAGCGCAGAGCGTGGATTCGCCGACTACATAGAGTTTCGGCCGAACCTCGCTGGGCACGCGGTTGAGCCATTCGTTGAGCCAGTCCATCACCTCCTGCATCAGCTCGCGATGCGGCCGGTGCGAGCCGGTCGCGCCCGGAGCCTCGTGGTCCATTCCATGCGGTCGCCGCCGGATTTCCAGCCGCCTGAGGGCATGCTGACTTCCCTGGTAAAGATGAAAGACGCCGGGCTCCAAACCGAGCAGAAGGAATTCCCGATCCATCTGCAGCCAGCGCAAGAGCGGCTTGATGTGAAAGGTGGTCGCCACCGAGCAAAGGAAGTCGACTTCGATCGGGATGCTGAGAATGCGGAAGGAATTTTCATTCCGAAAAATCCCTATGTGGCCTTTGACATCCTGCAAAACCCGGGCATCCGCCAGAAGTCCCAGGACCGGCTTCAGGAATTTCTCCAGAGCGTCCTCACTCTGAACCGGCTCAAGGCACTCCCGAGCATGATTCACAGCGCGCCGCAGCTGCGACTTCACATCATTGGGATCGCCGCGATTCACAAGGTAAATGCTAAGATGCAAACCTTCCTGGGACGAAAAAAGGGGTTCAAGAATGGACCGACGTTCCGTGATCATAAATCCTCCTTGGCATTACTGGGACAACGCCCATTCCGGCCTATGAAGATATCCTACGGAAAAGAATGCCCGCGGCTGAAATTCATAAAAAAGCATTTTTGCATCGCTTTAACTTATATCATGAAATCCTTGTGCAGCTGGATCGCGATCGGATTTTCTATTTTCCTGGCGGCGGTGACCAGGAACAGCTCTTCATGCACGCCCTGCAGAATGCCGATCTCGACCAGAGCCCCTTCTTTCACCTGTCTCGTCACCGTGTGAGCCGCCGCGGCCATCAGTCCCAGATCATGCATGGCGAGGAGTTTTTTCACCGACACGTCCTGGCTTTCCGTCACGATATCCCAGTCCACATGATGAATGTGGGCCCAGTGTTCCAGATCCTGCCGCAGTTTGCTGTCGTAGGTGGGAAGGATCACCGGCTGGCCCGATAGCGAGCGCGGAAAATCATTGCGCAGGTGAAGGAAGGCGGGGCTCGCATAGAACGCGACGTTCTTTTTGGTGATGCTGCGCGGACTGAGGCCCTTGGCATCGACACCCGCCGGCA
Source organism: Oligoflexus sp. (assembly GCF_035712445.1). Classification (NCBI taxonomy): domain Bacteria; kingdom Pseudomonadati; phylum Bdellovibrionota; class Oligoflexia; order Oligoflexales; family Oligoflexaceae; genus Oligoflexus; species Oligoflexus sp. The sequence goes on from NZ_DASTAT010000070.1 coordinate 31,982, forward strand.
GAAAGTTCGTCACCATGAGGTCGACGCGATGCGCGCTCAGCTCCCGCAGAAGTTCATCCGGTTTTCCTTCCGACAGAGTGATCTGACAAGGACCCAGCTGCACAGCCTGCTTCACGAGTTCAAGGATGATCTGTTTGGGAATGCTATCAATCGCCCCGATATGCAGCGACGTTTTCATGGGCTTCAGACGATCATGCAGGACTTCATACATTTCCGAGCCCATCTTGAAAATGTTCCGGGCGTAGTCGAGGGCGACCCGACCCTGCTCGGTCAGGATGAGTTTTTTGTGCTGGCGCTCGAAAAGTTGTATCCCCATAGTATCTTCAAAAAGTTTGAGCTGGGCGCTGAGGGTTGGCTGCCCAATCCTGAGTATTTCCGCGGCCTTGGAGACGGAGCCCTCTTCGGCTATGGTCTTGAAATAAAAGAGATGGTGGTAATTGATCCAAGGATTCATGGGGCGATCCTTCGCTTTTAGCATTGCTTTAAACACTGCAAGATAACATTTTTATTGATTTGAGAGATACAAAAATCATCCCGATAATGGTTCGGATGAGAACGGAGGACCTATGGTACTTTTCACATTCGCAGATTATTGGTGGTTTTATCTCGCTTTCACCTGTTTTGTCTTTTTGGTCCTGGCCTTGGACCTGGGCGTTTTCCATAAGACGGCGCATGAAGTTTCCTTCAAGGAATCGTCCATCTGGACCGCGATCTGGATCAGTCTCGCGCTTCTTTTCAATTTCGGATTCTATCAGTATGCGCTTTGGCGTTTTTCCACGGATCCCCAGTATTTTACGATACCGGGTTTCAATGCGCAGCAGCAGGCGGAGTCGGTCGCGCTCGAATTTCTCACAGGCTTTGTGGTCGAAAAATCCTTGGCCATAGACAACATCTTTGTCTTCGCCGTGGTCTTCGCCTACTTCGGCATCCCCAAAGTCTATCAGCACCGCGTGCTGTTTTGGGGTATTTTCGGTGCGCTGCTGTTCCGCGCGATCTTCATCGCGATGGGATCGGTGCTCATGCGCTATGAATGGGTCGTGATTTTCTTCGGTGCTCTTCTGATCCTGACTGGTATCAAAATGTATTTTGCCGGCACCGAGCAGACGGATCTGAATAAGAACATCGTGGTGCGCGGGCTGAAGAAAGTGTTTCGGATTCATCCCGTCATTGAAAGCGATAAGTTCTTCATTAAAAAGGACGGCCTGCGTTACGTGACGCCCTTGTTCCTGGCCCTGGTCTTCCTGGAACTGAGCGATATCATCTTCGCCATCGACTCGGTGCCCGCGATCTTCGCTCTGACCAAGGAGCCCCTGATCGTGTTCACCTCGAATATCTTCGCGATCCTGGGTCTGCGTTCGATGTACTTTATGCTGGCTGGTGTCATGGATCGCTTCGCTTACATCAAGTATGGTTTGGCTTCCGTCCTGGTTTTCGTGGGCCTCAAGATGGTCTGGTTGAATGAAGCTTTTGGCGGCAAATTCCCCATCAGCTGGTCGCTCATGATCATCTCCTTCTTGATCGGTTCCTCCATCGTGCTCTCGCTTGTGGTCGACGCAAGACGCCGTCGCAAGCTGGCCAACTCCTGATCCCTGGGGGCCTGTGCAGTCTGCACAGGCCTCATCTTTTTTCCAAGCCCCCTGCTCCGCCGCCCCATACTCCGCCGTCATCTTTTTCCAAACCAGCCCCAGAAAAACTCGACAAACCTCGACATTTAATGGCAATCTCCGCTCACTTAGGAGTCAATAAAGGAAACGTGATCATGCTGCGTCGCTTCAATTTAATTCTGGTATACATGGCCTGCGTTGTCAGTTGGACCGCAACACCTGCCTGGGCCCAGCTTTCCCGCATCAAAAAACCCAAGTTGATAGTGACCCTTGTCGTCGATCAGTTCCGCGCGGATCAAGTGGCGCGCTTTCAGAACCGCTTCCTGCCGCCGGTCGGTCCCCAGGGCGAACCCGGTGGCTTCCGTTATTTGACCGAGCGAGGCGCCTATTATCCGCTGGCTGAATTCGGACTCCTGCAGAATATGACCTGTCCCGGCCATGCCACTATCCTGAGCGGGGCCTATGCCTATCAGCATGGGATTTCCGGCAATATCTGGTACGATGCCAGTATTCAAAAACCGATGTACTGCGTCGAGGACTCCGGCTATCCCCAGGTGGGCGTCGCCGATCCCGGATCCCAGCGCGGCGTGTCGCCGAAAAATTTCCGCGGCACGACTCTGGGCGACGAGCTGAAAAATTCCGGCTATGGTTCCCGCGTCGTAACCTTAGCTCTGAAGGACAGAGCCGCCGTGCTCTTGGGCGGATCGCGCGCAGACCTTGCGCTTTGGTTTGATCGGGAATCGCAGAACTGGGTCTCAAGCCGCTACTATCTTCCAGAGGGCAAGCTGCCGACCTGGGTGCAGGATGTGAACGCGGCCTTTCATAAAAATCATAAGGCCACGCTCAGCTGGAACCGCCCCGAGGGTCAAGGCACAGGCACCTCATGGACCGACAACAGCTTCGTTGAAAAATCCAAGGCCACCGAAGCCATGGGCCGCGATTTTCCGCATCAGCTTTCCGGCCGCAACACCTATGCCAGCTATTTTCCCGAAAGCACGACCTGGACCGTGGACACGGCGATCGCTGCTCTGCAGGCTTTGAAACTCGGTCGCGGTCCCGATACCGATCTTTTGGGCGTCAGCTTCTCGACTCATGATAACCTTTCGCACAGCTTCGGCCCCAACAGTCGTCAGGTTGAAGAGCTGACCATCATCGAAGACAAAGAGATCGCGCGTTTCCTGAAAGCCATCAAGCAAACCGTGGGACTTGAAAATACCATCATCGTGCTGACCGGCGATCACGGCGGCATGCCCAATGCCGAGTGGCTTCATGCCCATAAGCTGGATGCCGGCCGCGTGGATGAAGACAAGCTGATGGAGGAAGGCGAAAACTTTCTGGCCAAGACCTTTGGATCCGTGAAAGGCGGGAACTGGATCGCCTACCAGGCGAATTTCAATTTCTATCTGAATCCCGAGGCTTTGAAGCAGTACAGCAAGCTGAACAAGGAGGACGTCGCAAACCGTCTGGCCCGTTTCTATCGCGAAGAAGGCAGCATCCGTAACGGAATTCTTCACGTCTTTTCCGCTGCTGATGTTCGCCTGAACACCCTGCCGCCCGGCATGTTTCAAAAACAGATTCAGAACACCTTCACAGCCGGTCGCAGTGGAGACGTGGTCATGATCCTGAAACCCAACTACGTGATGCCAGGCTCCACAGCCGAACATATGAGCGGCTATTCCTATGATCGCATGGTGCCGCTGGCCCTGGTCGGGCCACAGATCAAGGCCGGTGTGTATGGACAAAAAGCGGAGATTATAGATATCGCGCCGACTCTGGCGTTCTTTGCGGGCACCCTTCCCCCGACTGGGAGCGAAGGGCGCGTCTTGCATGAAATCCTGCGGAATGAAATCAAACCTTAAGGCAGCAGCGTGGCCTTGTAAGGCGCGATGTCGATCCCATTCAGCATCAGGCGCTCGCCGGTATGATCCTTCGGCTGGAAGGCTCGATAGGTGGGCGTTGCGGTGGAATCGGGCGCGCCTTCCGTCAGCTCGAATGATCCATCCTCATTCGCCACGATCTTGAAAAAATTCTCATCGCCCTTCAGCGAGGCATTGAAGGCCGCGCCTTCTTCCACGGAACGGCGGTTATAAGCGGCCAGCGGCACCCCATCACTGCGGAGCATCAGAGCCGTATAGGTCGTAGGCGCAGGGGTGGCGACGGCCGTTCTCTATTTTATCAGACTTGAGCCATGAAGGTCGTCCAAACATCATCCGGATGTTCGGCCAAGGCGTAAGGTTGAGCATTCAGGAGTTTTTCCCGCGCGACCTTTGAATCCCAAAGGGCAGCGATCGGCTTCATCCCCGCGGCGTGCGCGGCCTGCATATCAGTCAGGGAATCGCCGATGTAAAAGCTCTGCGATCCATCCTTCAGCCCCAAAAGCTGCAAAGCCTTGAAAAGTCCTTCCGGTGAAGGCTTGGGTTCGGCCAATTCATTGTCGGTGACGATCACGGAGAAAAAATCCAAAAGCCCCAGCGGCTGAAGCAGGATCTCAAGGTCCTGCCGATGGCGACCCGTGACGACAGCCATGGGAACGGAAGCCTTGCGCGCCTTTTCCAAAAGTGCAGTCACACCCGGATAAACCAGCGTTCCTGGAGCCAGACGCGTCTGCTGCTCTTTATAAAATTCATAGGCTTTTTGCGCGCGGGCGGCATCACCCAAAAGATTGAAGAGGATACGATCGGCAGAGACACCGAAGTAGCGGATGACATCAGGAGTGCTGCGGGGTTCGCCCAGACGATCCAGGGCATAGTGGAAGGATTCCAGGGCCTGGCCCAAGGAATCCGTCAGGGTACCGTCACAGTCAAAAATCAGGGCCTTGGCGTTCATGCTTCCCCCTTGGTGCGGCGTGCGTGCCGGACAGAAAGGGGGATATCATAAAGTCGTCTTAGCGGAAACTGAATTCCAGAATCAGGGGCAGGTGATCGCTCCCTTCACGCAGGGTTCCGTAAGCGGCCGCTCCTGATTTTACGCAGGTCGTGGTCTTATCCTTTTTGAAGACATCCACAGCGCGACCCGCGGTTTTTTCCGCCGCGATCACGGCGTCGGCAGCCGCCGCATCCGTGAAACAGCCATGATCCTTGAATTCAGGATTCACGAAAAAGGTTTCCAGGCGCTTGATCTCAAGGTCCTGGGACACGATGAAATAATCCAGCTGCTCAGTCTTGCTGCGGCCGCGCCCCCGGTAATCGAAACCGTAGGGAATGAAGGTCGTATACTCATGGAAGCCGCCGAATTCCGCTGCGTTATAGGTTCCCGCATCCATCTTCGCCAGGACTTCCGCCGGCAGGTTTTCGCGGGAAATGATGGGAAGACCGAATTTTCTGTCCAGAAGGCGCGCATTCGCAGTTCCCGCATGGCTCAGGATGCGCTGCAGAACTTTCGAACCGGGATAGATCGGCGAATCTATGGCGACGTTCAGATCACCGACGGCGATAAAGGAACTGCCGGCGTCCAAAGGCCGAATATCGGTCTGGCAGCTGCGCACGCGGCTTTTCGATTCCGGTTCGCATTGGCCAAGGAGGTACCATTCCAAAAATTCCAGCTGAGCCTTGTTCCGCTCAGGATTCGGATTCACGATCTTGCCTTCACGATCAAAACCAAAGGCCGGCACGGTGTGGAAGGTCACCATCGCCACATCGCGGCCGTCAATGACCACCCAGCTCACATTGAAGTTTTTGTCGAAGAGCGGATAGGTCTTATAGCGATCTCCGTCCAGGTTCGCAGCGCGGGCCATGGCCTGGATCTTCTCTTCGGTCAGCGTTTGGTCACGATAGTTGATGTTGGTGAAGCCCAGGTCAAAGCCGGTGATATCCATGTTCGGATCCCAGTCCGCCCACATAAGGCCGGCGTTGACAAAACGCTTTTGAATCGGCGTCGAACTGGCAAAGACGGTGGAATACTGACCCGGCGTCCAGCCGAAGTTCACCTTATCGATGAGGGCATCTTTCCGCGCGAATTCCGAATCGCTTTCATTCGGGCGATCGCTTAGGAAGTTTTCGCCATCGCGCTTCGCCATGGCTCCGGTATTCGCCGGACAGAAGGTCGTGTCCCACCGCGCGCCTTCCACGCGTTCCAGCATGAAATCATGATTCTGGGTGTTGGGAAGACGGCGACGCTCGGCCACGACCTGCGAAAAATCGCAGGTGGCAGCGGCCATCGCGCTTTCCATTTTATCGACATCATATTGGATTTCATTCAAAGAAATATATTCGGGTTTCAGCTCATTCAAAAGCTGAAGCGCGGACTTCACCTGCAGCGCTTTCCCGGGTGCGTTGCGATCCTGCGAAGCTATGCCGCTCCGCGATTTTTCATAGGCATCAATCTTGGTGCTGTCGATTTCCTTGATGTTCCAGTGCACGTAGCGGTGCACCGTCTGGCCTTTTTGGCTGTTCGTCTGACTGGATTGCGGGGAACAGGCCAGGAAAGGGGTGGAGGCCAGCAGCAAAAGGCCGGGAGACAGCAGCTTCTTCATCATTCGCTTCATCCTCAACAAAGGGAAAGGCACCAGGACCGGGTCGGCCCCGTCTTTTTGCAAGAGGTGTTCATTCCCATTTTTTTAATTTTTTCAGGTGGTTAAAGGGCAGAAGCCGGGGTAAAACCGCTGACAACTGTCACGTTCCTGACAGCGCAGCACTTTATGATTCCTCGCACAAAGAGTCTAGTCTTAAACGGTGGCGGCGTGGGATTCACAGGTCGTATGAACGAAGCTGGCCAAGGGATCGGGGCGTTCGTAGTCAGCCTCCTTGGGCCAAAGATCCAGACTGATACAGTAAAGAGCAGCCGCGACACTGGCAGCAGTCGGCAGGTCCTTACGGATGAGAGTCCGCATGCGCTCCATCGCAGCGACGATATCCTGAGCCGTCACGGCTGCAAACTCGTCCTGAACCTCGCTCTGGGCATTATGCAGGCGCACCTGCTTCAGTTCGGTCATCGAATGGTAACCGAGACAGGCGAGCGTTCGCCAGCCGAGAAAGCCCCAGTTCGCTGGGTCCAGCATCCTTGCGAGCATCGTCAGGCTGCGGAGGGCGGCTGGTGAAAAATAAGGCTGCTGGGCGCTCCAACTTTCCAAAAACTGCGCAAGGACAGAAACTTTGTCGAGCTTATGCGGAACTTGATAAAAATCCCAAATCAGTTTGGCGAAATCCTGATTGGAAAGGCGGCTGGTCCAGAGCACGTAATCATTTTTTTCGGTGCTGGTCGCCGCAAGGAGATTCTGAACGCCCAGAAGAAAACGTCCGACCAACAGGGCGTGTTTATCCGCGAACTCCGCTCGCGACAATCGCGACTGGGCCAGACTCTGAGCCTTGGTTTCCAGCTTGGCGACCTTTTCGAGTAAAGCCGAACGAAAGCGAATATGAAGATATTCGCTGCCATATAGTTCGAGGCCGTCCATCGCGTGATGCTCCCTCTTCTATGACGCTGCATTATTTTCACTTCTATATTATTTTTCTCACGGATGCAATTGACTCTGATGAGCCGTCAGAGCAGCACGATTCGTTTTGATGAGAAGAGGTGGGCGGGCCGCTGCGGGGGGCGTTCACGAACCGAGCCCGCAGCGAGCGAAGGCTTGCACAATCAGGGCGCAAGATTCATTAACGCGAAACCGTTTTCCTTATTCAACGGCACGGAATTGTGCTCATGGACAATGAGCCAATGCCCACCGATTTTCTGCCAACCCGTGGTATTCCTGCACCAGGATTCCATGCTCTGGCCATCCAGCGTCTCGCCCCGCATGTGGATGAGGCAGTGGCTATAGGCCACGTCGCCCTCGGCATGCACGCGCAGATCATGCTGCTCGAATTCCACCGGGAAGCGAAAGACCTGAGTGAAACAATTCTCCCAGGCTTCTTTCTGATAGGAAATCTTATTGATGAATTGCGGGGGCGGCATCATATCGAAAGCCCGCACATCCTCGTTGTAAAAGGACATGATTTTGCGCAGGTCGCCGGCGCGGATGGCCAGGGCAAGCTCATGCTCGATCGCGCGGATTTCCGCCTCCGCGCCGCTCGATGGTTCCTTGAAGAATTCGGGAATGGCGTCAGTATCCATAAGTCCTCCTTCACCCTTGATCTTTACGCATGAGTTTCCATGGATTCCGAACGACCCTGGCTGCGGGAACGGTCGTGCTTGCCTTCTGCGAACTCTTCGATCATCTTTTTGTTGAAGGCCGGGATATCATCCGGCTTGCGGCTCGTCACCAGCCCCTGATCGGTGACGACCTCTTCATCGACCCAATGAGCGCCGGCGTTGATAAGGTCGGTTTTCAGGGAAGGCCATGAGGTCATCTGCCGGCCTTTGACGATGCCGGTCTCAATCAGCACCTGGGGTCCGTGACAGATGGCGGCGATCGGTTTTTTCGCTGTGACGAATTTTTGCACGAACTTCACAGCGTCTTCATCAATGCGCAGCTTGTCAGGATTGATCACGCCACCGGGAAGCATGAGCGCTGCATAATCATCTGCATCGGCTTCCGAGAGCATGAGGTCGACATCAATGGATTTACCCCAGTCCTTGCCGCTCCAGCCTTTGATCGAGCCTTCCTTGGGGGACACCACATCCACCTCGGCTCCGGCGGCTTCCAAAGCCTTTTTAGGCTCGAAAAGCTCCGACTGTTCAAATCCATCTGTTGCAAGAATGGCGACGCGACGACCTTTAAGAAATTGATTTGCCATGGACTGATTCTCCTTGTTGTTGCCAATGACGGCGCAAATGTATTGCAATTCCAGGGCCACCCTAAAAGCGATACATCCTTTCGGGTCATGGCGGGCGGAGACGACGCGGGCTAGAATAGGCGGCATTTGCAATGAAGGAGATGCTCATGAAGAATTGGATGGTTGGTGCCCTGGTTTTCATGCCTTTTTCCCTTTGGAGTCAGACACTCCCGAAACCGCATGTGTCCATTCAGGGCTGCACGATCGAAGGCCGTAATTATGCAGAAGACGTCAGCTGCCAGGTGGTGCGGAAGCAGGGCCGTCCGTTTCGCCCTATTCCGGCGCCGCGAGAGCCTGATCCGAATGATGCACGCCTGCAGGATCCTCAGTTCATGGAAGAGGTGGCCTGGATCACAAAGCAGGTTCGCTCGTGCGGCTGTGCATGCTGCCACGACACATCAAAGATGAGTGATTATGCTCTTTGGGATATCAATAAACCCTATATCTGGACCGACCAGCTGACGCCGCGTGGCGTGGCTATCCTGGGCGGGCAGGTGTCCTCGGCCGTCTTCGGGCAGATTCCGCCGGAAGATAACTTCGGCTTCGACCGCACCCAGACCGGAGCGCCGACCACGGATACGGAGAGATTCCGGGCCTATTTTCAGAAAGAGATTGATCGTCGTGGGATTACAGCTGAGGATATCGCGAAGATGCGGCCACTCTAGGAAGCGGGGCTTCCACTGGGATGATAAACACGCCCGCCTCCCCGATAGGAGCGGGCGCTTCCCTTCAGTCAATCAAAGTTACTGGAAATTCCCTGCCGCCGCTTCGGAACCGAGCAGACGGCGCCCATGGGCGACCAGTTCGTAGTTGTCATGGCGCGCGGGATGAAACCCGGGCGCATAAAAGCGGAGAATGTCGCGGGTGATCAGCGGCACAAGACCCTTTCTGCCGAATAAAAGCTCCGTGAGCTGCCACCAGGTTTTCCACTTCCAAAGGATCCCATCGCGCTTCAGCATATGGAACATGCGGATCGAAGTATCCCAGGCAAGGCCACACGCGGCATAGATCATGGCCCGCGCGCGCTGTCCATAGGTACCGCCAGCCGCTTGAAAGAGGTCCATGGCCACCGCCTTGTGATCGACCTCTTCCAGGGCATGCCAGATCCAGATTTTGCGCAGCTCAGGATCAATGCCCTCGGGAACGAGATCGCCCTGCAGGACCTTTTCGCCCAACACCGCCGTGATATGTTCCGTCGCGACCGTCACAGCCAAAAGAATGAGCGGCGGCACGTGCTGCTGACCAAAGCTGATCTTTTCATGCAGCAGCTTTTCCATCCAGGCCACATCGTAACCGGCGCGAGCGAGGCAACGATTGTACGCCTTGTGGATGGCGGCGTGGTTTTTTTCCTGGGTTACGAAATCGCGAATCTGCTGCTGCAGGGCCGGGGTCCGGGCGCAGTGTTCAAAGGCACGGACCGAGGCGATAAAGAAATTTTCACCTTGCGGGAAGAGCGTGGATAGAGCATTGAAGAAATGAGTTTTCACCGGATTATTCTGGTACCAGAGCCGCGGAAGGTTCATGGCACGCACGGGGACAGGATGAATCGTGAGCATGGAATGCATCGACGTGACCTCGGTGTTTTAATTTCCCAACTTAGCCAGTATATATCGGCAAAATCGCGCCGGATACTCGCGTTCAACTCACGTTTGCGGCTGAACTTATCCCATTGGAATACCTTGGGAATCTTCGGAAAAACGCCGGCTGATTTTGACGGTTTTTTCGGCTTTACTCCGGTTTGCATGGAGCGTTAATATGACCCCATTTCGCAAAGCTCCCAAGCAGAAACGCTCCCAGAGTCTGGTGGACGATGTGATGGAAGCCACCGCCAAACTCATTCCCGATTTTGGCTTTGATCGCGCCACGACCAACAAGATCGCCGAACTCGCGGGCGTCAGCATCGGCTCGCTTTATCGCTATTTTCCCAACAAGGAAGCCATCTTCATCTCGCTGATCCAGCGCGTCGAGGAAAATCATCGGCAGCAGCTGCGCGATGCCCTGCACTCGGTCCGCGACCTGCCGCCGCGGGAGCGGGTGGAGCCGGTGGTCGGTGCGATCGTGGACCTTGTGATGAAGCGGCGCAAGCTCGTGATGGTTCTTTATAGTCACGCGCCGCAGCTGGGCGCCCTGGAGTTTTTGGTGCAGTCGCGGCAGCGCTTTCGCCGTGAGATTGAAAACGTGCTGGAGGAATTTTCCAGCCACATCCCCAAACGAGCCCCCCAGATGGCCGCGAGGCTGATCGTGGGCTGTGTTCACGGCGTGCTGGAAGATCTGGTGCAGGACGATAGCGCCGATGCTGTGGTTGATACGGTGAAGAAGGAGCTGGCCGAACTCTTTTGCTGCTATCTGTTCGCAGAATAAACGCTAAGCCTCCACCAGCGCCCGAATCCGAGCCATCTTATCCGGGTTTCTCATGAAATAAAGATTCCGAATCCGCTCCCCATCCGCTTCCAGGCAGATCACAGTCGCAAGCTTGCCATCCACCAGTAAACAGGCCTGATCCGGCGGCAGAAATTTCACGCTGGCCTGGACATTCGGTCCCGCAGCACGGAGAAGGCTGAAGAGGAACTTAATAACACGCGATGCGCCTGCAATCGGCACGGCCGTCGCCGATACCTTGCCACCACCATCGGAATACAGCACAGCTTCCGCCTGAAGGAGTTTGATCAGCTCCTCGGTCTGACCCTGAGCCCAGTACTGAAGGAAGGCCATCGTCATGCTCTCATGCATTTTCGGATCCGGGGCATATCGTTTGCGCCCCTGCTCCAGGGCGGCTTCCGCCCTCTGCCAGGATTTGCGGCAGGCGGCTTCCGTCATGCCGAGGATGGGCGCGATCTCCTGATAGGGAAGTTCACAGGTCTCCCGCAGCACAAAAACCGCCCGCTCGACGGGATTCAGCCGTTCGAGCAGCACCATGAAAGCCATGGATACATCGTCCTTCACCTCGCGTTCACTTTTCCCCGCATCGACGAAAGGCTCAGGCAGCCACGATCCGATATAATCGACTTTTTGCCGATAAAAACCCCGTTTCTGATCGATCGCGGCATTGACCACGAGGCGTATCATCCAGGCCCGCGGGTTTTGAATCTCCTGCCCGTCCTGGGCCATGATCTTCATATAAAGATCCTGCAGGATATCCTCGGCCTCGCTTTGTGAACCCAGTATTTTATAGGCGATGCGCAAAAGCATGGGCCGTTCGCGCAGATAATCGTTCAACCTTTCGTTCATTTCAGTTCCCTTGGTTGATACCACTGATTCAAGGCCAAACCCGAGCGAGCCTCCCAAAGCGGAACGTTCACCGTGGCCCGGCAGATCATTTCCTTGATCCAAACCGCAAGGCGGCCGCGGAAATAAAGGCGCCGGGGTTCATCACGCACGTTCACCATCTGCACCAGAGCAGCCTTGCGTCCCAGGGAAAGGCAGCGGGCCGTGAACCCAAAACGAAAGGGTAGCAATTTCCTGCCGCTTTGCAAACGCTGGAGCACATCCGCGGCATAGGTCCCCATGGGACAGGCCGCGGCACAGGACATGCGTTGAAAAAGGGCGGACCGGGAATCCAATTCCGCGGCATCACCAAGGGCCAGAATATTCGGATGACTCAAGGATCGCAGGAAGGGATCCACCTGGATCTGGCCCCTCTCATTGGTGCGAATGCCGGATTCACGGGCGAGTGGCGCAACTTCAAGGCCAAGACAATTGAGGGTGAATGCGCTCGCATGCCAGCTGCCATCGGCTGCCTGCACGGCGTCTTCACGCACACAAGCAGCACGGTGATTTTCATGCAGGGAAACACCGAGTTTTTCCAGCACGGCCCTGATCTCGCGTGCGGCTCCCGGTGCATAGTTCTGAAAAGCAAGGCCGGCTTCCCAAAGGGCAACATCAAGATGCGGGTAGGCTTCCTTGATTTCGGTGGCAGCTTCCAATCCTGTCAGGCCAGCGCCAAGGACCGTCACCGTGCGACCTGCAGGAAGCGCGGCCAGCCTTAGACGCGCCTGATCCAAAGAATGACCGGCATCCAAACGGAAAGCATGATGATCCAGTCCGGGCATATCCGGGGCGTGACGCGTGCGGCTGCCAAGGGCATAGAGCAGCCCATCGTAAGTCACTGACCGCGCACCCTCCGCACCTTCCACGATAAGGGACTGCTGATCGGGCTGCAGTTTTGTAATGCGGCCTTGGATAAATTCAAGGCCCATGTTTTTACAGATCTCGCGATAGGGATAAGACTTCAGCGGGCGGCCTGCAAGGTACTCATGCAGGCGGACCCGCTCGGTAAACTGCGGACTCGCATCGATAAGGGTGACTTTCATACCGGACGACTGACTCAAGCGGGCGGCTGCGAAGAGTCCGGCGTAACCTCCACCGGCGATAACGATTCGATTGTTCATGGCATCGTCTCCTGTTGATCGACAACTAAGAGACGATTGGCCTTATCGAATTGGGATAGGAATCTTATAAACATCGGAAATCACAGACTATTCAATCATCTGGTAAGCATCCAGGTAAGCCTGAGGCAGCCTTTGCGTAAGAATGGGATCACGAAGGATTTCGCTCTGCACATCCGTTCGGAAGTTCTGCATGATGCCTGGCAGCGAGGCTGTCAGGTTTTTCAGGACCGTTTTATCAACACCTGAAAAGGCTTTGATGCGCGTATAGAACGCCATCTGCTTCATGATCCTATCGTACTCGGCCTCGGGCAGATCCTTGGGAAAGAGTTCAATCAGACGACGTTCCACGCGGGATGGAAAGGGCACCATTTCGGTGGCGGCATAGACACCTGGCACAGCCGCGCCGTTGTCATAAGCATCCAGCACCTCGCGCACGGAGGCTTCCACCGCACGCACAGGAACCACGATGGAGGGATCGTCCATGGTATTCTTCCAAAAAAGCTGCGAATCGCAGCGGGTCAGCCAGCTATCACCGCGCGCGTTGGTGACCTGAAGACCATGCTCGCCCGAGACGCGAACCTCGCCGTCCCTGTCATGGATGACCTTGGCCAGAGTTCCTGCAGCCCGATCACTGAGCCCGTTCGCGCGGCCCCATTGCAGAATTTGAATGCGTGGATCACGAACATGACCGGACGCAAAACCGTCGGTCAGGAAATGATCGGCAAAGGCGTTCATGAAAAGAGCCTGAGTGAAAAGCCGCTGGGAACGAAGGCTATCGGTCAAAGCCAGAGCATGGGCCTCCAGCGCCAGATTCAGGGCCCGCCCGTGATATTTCACATAGGCCAGCATATTATAAAAACCAAAATGCGCTTCGTTGGCGAGAGCGAGATTCAGATAGTCAGGATAGTTCCAGGCATAGCTGAGATTGAAGTCGGGATACTCTTCATCGGAATGTCCATGAAGGAAGTTTTCGATCGTTTCGATTTCCTTCTGAAAGCGGCCCTTCACATCGTTCACATCATTCCTGTTCCACTTCAGGAAGGGTTCGACCCGTTCCTCATAAATGCCTTCCGGGTTCGCATAAAAATCACCGCTGAAGGCCACCAGCTCACCATAGGAAAAGCTCTGTTTGCTGTCCGCACGAACCAGCGACGCCGGGCAGAGCCCTCCCCTTTGGTCACAGGCCTTGCGATAGCCCTGTTCGCCCAGGATCACATGCTCGCCGGAGCTGAAATCCAGAGTGGAATCAGGAGTCTGACTGGGTCCGCAGCCGATCAAAAAGGCGAACCCCAAAAGGGCCCGGAGGAGCGTTCGCATTGAGTTAATCCCCATGGAAGTCTGAAATTATTTACGAAAATCTGGCTTGCTCTGGGAGTGACTATGGCAGGAATAATTTTTTTTGGGAAGACTACGGAAATGTCTTCCCGGAATTTTTTTTGCTCAGCGTGCAAGCAGAAGGATTCTGCGCTGACTGGAGAAAGAGGAAGCGGCCGATCAAGCCGCCTCGTCCACCGAAAGCGCTTCCAGGGCCTGATTCTGGGCTGGCAAGACGATGTGGAATTCACAGCGCTGATAGCCCGGAATATTCGCTTCGCCCAGGAGTTTCAGGTCAATGCGCCCCCGCAGGCGTTCGACACAGGCCCTCACCGCATCCATCCCCACGCCGCGCCCCGAAATTTCGGTCACCACGCGGGCACTCGAAACCCCAGCGACGAAGATGCTGCGGGCCACTGTGAGTTCATCCGCGGTGTCTTTCAAAGCGCCTTTTTCCACAGCCTTTTTCTTCAATGCCGGCAGGTTCAAACCGCGGCCGTTATCATAGTAAAGGATCTCGGTCTCGTCCTTCCCATGCTTCACTTCAATCGTGATACGGCCCACATCACCCAGCATGAAGCCATGATCCAGGCTGTTTCGCATCATATGAACGAAGATGTCCTCATAATAGTTCAGGTGATCCGGCTCGACGAAGAAATCATTCCCCTTCACGACGACTTCAGGGGCCGTCTTGTTCAGCTGCTGCGCAAGGCCGGGCAGGGATTCGATCACAGGCTGGATGACCTTGATGAAGCTATTGGTATTCAGGGCATCCAAACGCTGAAGCGTCTGGCGGTACCGGCGGCGTTTGTCCACGCTCAGCTCACTCCAGACATCGGACATCATCCGCGAGGCCTGGACGATCAGATTTTCGGTTTCCGCCACCGCACCGCGTTTCAGTTTTTCATCATGAATGCGCTGATAAAAGCCAATCATGGCCTCGATGCGCGAAAGGCCGCGGATGCAGGTCTCGACTTCGCGCGACGTAATCTTATCAGGATTGATGGCAAAGAGTTCGTTTTCCACTTCATGCACGGCCGCCGATACATCCGTCAGGCGATAGGTCCGCGCGTTGCCCTTGATCGTATGCACATGGCGCAGGATCACGCCCCAGTTTTCACGGCTGACCGAGTCCAGGCGCTGACGCGATTCTTCCAGGAGTATCGAAGACGATTTGATGAAGCGGCGGAACTTGCTGGCGGAAAGATCCAGGATCTTGCCGATGGCTTCCAGCTCCTTCTGCTTGACCGCTGCGGCTTCCTCGGCCTGGCGAATCTCGGTCACATCGCGAATGGAGACCAGCATCTTTTCGATGGTTCCATCCTTATCCTCGATGCCCGCCCAGTCCAGTTCCAGCACCTTCGCATCCCGCGCGGCACGGAAATGCACCGAGCGCGGCAGAAGATGTTCGTTGGCCTCCAGCTGCAGGCTATCCCCGCCCACGGCCGCATTCACCGTGGAATGCAGCATATCGCGCTGCTCTTTGCCAAGGTCGCTGTGCTGGAAGAGGATTTCCGTTAAAGGCCGTCCATCGAGGTCCCCCGTGCCGAGGATATCCCCAAGGTAACGCGAATGCTGCGGATGGATGCGGAATTCACCATCGACCGTACAGATACCCTGCCGGATATTGTCGAGCATAACGCTCATGCCCTTGGTCTGCTTCCACAGCTCTTCCGTACGCTCAGCCACCTGCTTTTCCAGTTCGGTGTTCATGACTTCCTGCAGCCTGTTCGTCTCGATCTGGGCTTTCAGAGCTTCTTCCTGCGCGATCTGAAGCTGGCGGTTGGTATCGTTGATCTTATCGCTGACACCAAGCGACATCAGAACGGACTGCAGCACGGTCGCGATCTCGGGACCATAGGTTCCCAGGAAAGTCACCGGCAGCACTCCCAATTTTTGCAGGCCGAAGGTAATGGAACCAATCAGCATGGCCGCCCAGGCGTATACGAAGTAGCGTGCGGGCCGGAAACCTCTCATCTGCGAATGAATACTGGTAGCAATGATCACAGTCGCGGTAAGGATGCCGACCAGAGTATAGACTTTCACCATGCGATAGGGCAGCACGAAGGATAGCACCATGAGCACAGCATTCAAGGCCATGAATCCCCGCAGCACCAAACGAAAACGCGGGTAGTTGGCCATCGGCAGGAACGATTGGGTGGCCGTCGTCGAGGTCAAAAATATCAGAGGGATCGTAAACGCAACAGCCGCATGGGCGAGGTCCGGGGCATGGGGCCAAAGATACTCATAAGCATAGCCATTGATCACCATGCGGAAAAGGAAGAGCGCCACGAGAAAAATGCAGAGCCACATGGCATCGGCCTGCCGGGTATTGATCATCATCACAAAATAATAGGCGGCAATGATAAGGGGCAGACCCAGGCAAAGGCCAAGGAAAAACTGAATATCATGATCCGCCTTGGCAATGGTCGGAAGATCCTTCCAGGTCATGCGGAATTCCGAGGAGCCATCGGTCTGCAGGCGCAGGAAAAAATCTTTCTGCTCGCCGGCTGCGAACTGATATTTCAAATAGATAAAGCGGCTCTTCAGATCGCGTTTTTCGAAATCCAGGGCGTTGCCGGCCTCGCGACGGATCCACTGCCCATCAGCTGCCTTCACGTAAAGGTCGATATGATTCACGAGCGGGTATTCCAGTCCGAAGAACCATTCGCGGGATTCCGCGGCCGTATTCTGGGCGGAAAACCTGTACCAGTAGGCATGACCCGTGAAGCCATAGTTGGGATCCTGGGCCATTTCCTTTTGAAACTGCCCGGTTTCCCAGGCCTTGATCGCGGCATTGAGATCCATGTCCTTGCCTGGATCGACCAGCACAAAACTCGATGGCCCCACCGGGCTGCTGCCGGTGGCAGGATCCAGCGGAATAGGAACGATATCAGCACCCTGGGCCGGGGACATCAGCATCAGGAGACTGATTAAAAAAAATGCAGGTTTCCAGCAGGACATACGCAGCTCCTCCGATCTTTAACACAGGTATCCAAAGAGGAATCGGCGCTTCCTGCTAAAAATAAAGGCAGCTGCGGCAAATTTTTATGGGCTTTCGGAAAAAATAAGGGCGTGAAGGCAGGAAAGAAGAGGGTTTGGCGAGGAGCGAACCCCCCGCCCCATTTTTATTGTCCCACGGAAGCCAGCGTGACCTTGGGCACGCGGTTCGGATTCGACTGCGATTTCATTTCCGGCTCGGCGGCTTCAAGATTTTGTTCCAGCCTCGCGACCATTTTCTTGAAATCAGCGATCTTGTGAACGATCACCTCCTCGACAGGCGGATTGGGATTGTCCGGCTGCGAGTTGGGGGGCAACGTGTTGCTTCCAGGATCACGACTCTCCTGAATCGAAGTCTGGCTCATGCTGACAACCCAGGTGGCCGCATTCTGCTTGGTTTCATTGGCATGACGAATGGCCGAGGCCACCGCCTGCGAACTCTCCATCAGCAGTTTTTCACAGTGACCCAGCTCGAAGTGCTGCTTGGTGAGAAGGTTCGACAGCTTCTCGCACTGCAGGGTGATGTGACCGCTTTCTTCGTTGAAACGACGATGCAGGGATCCGACGGCATCCAAAAGGACGAGGATCTCCTGGGAAATCCGCGAGGTGTCGTCGCCCAGATCACGGGTTTCGTTCAGTTTGGTCATGTGAATATGAACTTCACTGCTCAGCAGCGACAAATCAGAGATGGCATACTTCGCGGCCGCCACATCGTTGCGATAGGCCTCTTCGATGCGCTTCACGGAAACGAAGGCATGCTCCGATTTCTGTCCCGCTTCCAGAAGGAAGTGCTGAGCCTTGTCAAGCTCCGGCTGTCCTACATCCACGTATTCTTTCAGCTGGATGGTATAGTTGTGGAACTCCACCGCGAGGCTGCGGATTTCCGAGCTGACCGAAAAATAATCATTCTGCGTATCAGAATTGCGCGCGTAATCGAGGGACATCGACATCATATGCCGATTCATTTTCTCGACCAGTTCGTCGATGCGCGAGAGCACGACGCCCATGTTTTCCGATTTCTGCTTATAGCTGTTCACCAGCTTGCTGGCGCTGTGCACGTCTTCGCGCGATTCGCTGATCGCCTCGACCATTTTTTCGATGGTCTTATGCACCGAGAAGGATCCGCTCTGGACTTCCTTCAGCTTCTCTTCGATCCGGTTCACCTTCTGATGAATGATCTTTTCACTCAGAATGGCTTCGTGCAAAAGCCGCATGGTCGAGGCATGCATGCTGGCAATGCTCTTCGAACGATCGAGCAGCTGATCGTGATTCTGACGAATTTGCGAAAGAACACCGGACAGGTTGTTCTTCTTCCACTCGATGCGGTTCGATGCGGTGAAGTTCGCACTTTCCCGGCACATCGCGACCAGAGCCTGAACCCGGGTCAGACCCTTGCCCAAAAGACTATGACTATTCATCAGAATCTGACAGGTTTGCGAGGTCTGCGACTGCAGCATTTTGATATTATGCTGATGGATTTGCATCGAAATCCCAGCCGCCACAGGCGCGGACTGCTGTTTCAGAGCGCTTTCCAGTTCGGCCAGACCATCTTTGATGGAATGGAAGAGACCAAGATCGGGTTCGGCCAAGGGCTTTTTCACATCCTGTGATTTCGCCAAGGCTGCGCCTACCGACAGCGGTAGCTTATTGCGACGATGCAGAAGGACCATGGTGTGGGCCAGGCCTGCCAGGGAGAAGAACCAGCAGCCCATGGACGCCCAGATATGGATCGTCATGTTCTGATTGCACTTCACTTCACTTTCACGAATTGCGGGGTCGTAGCGATAGTCCGAGCCTTCCAATTGTCTTTGCAGGGCCGCGGCACGGCCGATGGCATTGCAATCGAGATTGGTCGCCTTAACTAAGAAAAATACCCCAAGCACATGCAAAAAAACTGCACAGATAAGTCCCGGCAATTTCGACCAATTTAAACCACTCATGAATCTCTCCTTTTACTCACGCGTCGGTATCTAGATCAAAGGCGGGTGTCAGTGGATGAGTCCTCCTATCTACTAAATAGAGAAGACTCTTCTGTCAATAAGAGGAAAGCTGAAAAGAACGCATGGATTGCGTTCAAGCGCGGCGGCGCATGAGGCCTGAGAGAGAATTCATAAAGAGTTGGTGGGCTGCTTCTGTCGCGATAGTCGCAAAAAATCCCCGTGCAAGCTTGGATTTCTTCTCAGCAACTGGTTTTTTCACTTTCTGAATTTTCTGCAACGCCTTGGGAGCAGCTGTCGCCAAAAGCGCACGCGTCATGTGATGACGGTGACGTCCACGACGACCGATCAAAAACCCAAGTGTCACACCCACAGCAGCTACAGTCAGGAGTGTTTTCATCGGCGCGCTGTGCAGAGCACGCGGCACCGCTTCAATTTTTTCCTGAACCGCATAAACCGGCCGGGTCACTTTCTGCGTGACGGCATCCGTGGCTGCGAGAACCTTATGCTGCACCTGATCAACGGTGTCGAGAACTTTTTTCTCAACTTCCTTTTCCATATGATAGATGTTTTCCCGCAGCGACGCGCGCTTCTGGGCCATGGCCTCCTGGATTTCCGAGCTGCTTACAAGAGACTTTTCAACCATGTGATGTCCTCACGTATTTCACGGGAGACTTCCCCCGCGTATTGTTTAATGTGTTTGAGGGAACCGGCGGCGATAGCGAGCATAATTATGGACACCAACAGCAGAAGGCCGCCGCTTAAAAATTGAGCAGCGCCGGAACCTTCGTCCATGAGGCGGATCGCAAGGCCATCGAACAGCCTGACGATTCCGAAAATGGACAGCGCGATTCCCAGAAACAAAAGTGGGACGCCGAGCTTCAGCCTGGAACTGGAGCTTTTCACCTGTTCCTTGATGAAGGTCACATGCAGGCGCCCCAGATCCTGGATCTCCTCTTTCACGCGCGCAGCGCTCTCGATCTTCATGACCGCACACCCAGGCTATAGCCAAGGACTCCAGCGACGCCGAGCACGGCCCCGATCACACCCCAAGGATGGGCATCCATCCAATCGCTGGCTCTTTCTTTCAGGGCGGGCCCGATGGGATCATGGGCCTTGTGGTTCGGACGGAAGATCGCACGAAGCCGACTGGATTTCGCGATACCTTGCTGCATGGGCTCTTCGTTATGAATCATGGAATCTCCTCCCGGATGAAACTCAAACTGCGGGATTGCAGTCTTTGTGCCAAAGGAATGACCGTTTACGGCAGAACTGACGCGCTCAAAGTCCCGGCCTCGTCATCGCTTCCGGGGAAATCACCTCATCGTATTTTTCAGGCGTAAGGTCGCCCTGCTCGATCACCACGTCCCTGAGGCTCCGCTGGGTCTCCTGGGCGGTCTTCACCGCCTGGGCCGCCCGATCATAACCAATGATGGGGGACAGGGCGGTGACCAGCATCAGGGAACTTTCCAGATAACGCTTCATCACATCCACCCGCGGCTCAAGGCCCCTGAGGCAAAATTCGGTGAAACTCCCGCAGCCATCGGAAAGGAGCGTGATGGATTCCAGAAGGCTGTAAATCATGATCGGTTTGAAGACGTTCAGCTGAAAATTACCCTGACTTCCCGCAAAGCCGATCGTCACATCATTCCCCAGCACGCGCGCCACGATCATCGTCAGGGCTTCCGCCTGGGTGGGATTCACCTTGCCGGGCATGATGGAACTCCCCGGTTCGTTGCCTGGAAGTTTCAATTCCGCAAGGCCGCAGCGCGGGCCACTGCCGAGCCAGCGAATGTCGTTGGCGATCTTCATGCAGTCGGTCGCGAGCGTGCGCAGGCAGGAACTCGCATGCACCAGAGCCTGATGCGAGGCCAGGGCCGAAAATTTGTTACGCGCTGTGATCAAAGGAAATCCCGTTAAAGCTGCCAGGGTTTCCGCAACTTTTTCCGCATAGGCCGGATGGGTGTTGAGTCCCGTGCCGATCGCGCTGCCGCCCAGGGCGATTTCGTAAAGGGGCTTGCGCGCATCGGCGATATTCTGTCGATTGAAAGCAATCTCGGCCGCGAATTCACTGAACTCCTGACCCAATGTCATGGGTGTGGCGTCCATGAGATGCGTGCGACCAATCTTATAGATCTGGGCGAATCGCGTGGACTGATTCGCCAGCTCGGCTTCCATTTCAAGCAGAGCGGGCAGGAGTTTATTCTGCAGCTGATCCAGAGCCGCAAGATGCATAACGGTAGGAAAAACATCGTTCGATGACTGGGACAGATTGATATCATCATTCGGATGAATCGGCTGCTTTTTGCCTTTGCCTGACCCCAGGAGCACATTGGCCCGATTGGCGATCACTTCATTGGCATTCATATTGGATTGAGTGCCGCTACCGGATTGCCAGATCAGCAAGGGAAATTCTGCATCCAGATCCCCGCGGATCACCTCGTCGCAGACGGTGATGATCGCTTCCGCTTTGAATGGAGCCAAAAGATTCAAGTCGGCATTGGTGAGCGCGGCCGCTTTCTTCACAAGACCGAAGGCCTTGATCACCTCGCGCGGGAACCTGTGATCCCCGATTTGAAAGTGCTCCAGCGCTCTTTGGGTCTGGGCTCCATAATATCGTTCATCGGGCAGAGAAACTTCGCCAAGAGAATCGGTCTCGATACGCATTTTCATGAAGATTTCACCTTTCGCAGGAAAATCCCTGCCTTAAAAAACCTACTCTCCTGTATCCAAACACCTGCATGGACTTTGTGCCGTGGGCTGGAGAGAAGCTGGAAAACCGCTGCCCTGATGCATGGGGCGTGCCCGTTACACGTTTTCCCTGGGAAGGAATCTTTGAAAATTCATGCTAAGGTCCGCGCAAGGTTAGCGAAAATTTACAATACCAGGAGTTTGTCATGTCGAAGAATTCTGCGCAGAAGAAAAGACAGCCGAGCACTGTGGTGGCTTCGGCTCCCGCTCCCGTTGAGCCAGTGCCCGAGGTCCTGCCGACGGCGGAACCCTCCGAGCAGGACTATCCGGAGAGTTCCAAGCAGAATGTGTCCCGAAACGAACGCCTTGCATCCGGCGTGGTCGGTGGCGGTCTTTTGTTTTATGGAATCCCGAATCTTTTGACCCTGCCCGGGCAGCTATCGAGCGCCAGCGGGCTCTACCTTGTCGGCCGTGCCGTGACCGGCCGCTGCCTGATCTATTCCGCCCTGGGCGTCGATACCACCCCCAATGGGCGCATGCATCATCGGGGAGTGGCCGATCCGCATCCCGTTCAAATGCGGCAGACGATTACGATCGAGCGTTCGCCTCATGAC
Organism: Oligoflexus sp.; assembly: GCF_035712445.1. Taxonomy (NCBI): domain Bacteria; kingdom Pseudomonadati; phylum Bdellovibrionota; class Oligoflexia; order Oligoflexales; family Oligoflexaceae; genus Oligoflexus; species Oligoflexus sp. The sequence continues at coordinate 54,240 of NZ_DASTAT010000070.1, forward strand.
GCCTACGAATTCTTCCGTGACCATGAGCAGATCGCCCGCTGTTTCCCGACGGTCAAGCAGATTCAAAAATTGGAAAATCACCGTAGCATCTGGATGTTCAGTGATACGGCCGAGCTGGTGTCGATTCCCGTCACCGTGGAAATCACGCATGAAACCCCCGATGAGCAGATCACCTGGACGGCTTTTCCAGAATCGCATTTCCGCCTGAATGGAACGCTGCAGTTCAAAGCCGGTCCGCACCCCGAGGAAACCGAGGTCACCGTCACCGTGCATATGATTCCGCCCGCCGGGATTATGGGATCGACGCTGATGAAATGGTTCAGTCCGGTGACCGAGGACTCTTTGGATGAAGCTCTGCACAAGCTGAAGCAACTTTTGGAAACCGGCACCATCACCATCGGTCAGAGTCGCTTTCCGCATGGCATCAAGGATCCGGTCGGCGGCTGGCAGAATCGCCTGAAATCGCATCTTCATGTCAGAACCATGCAATCTTTGGCTCGGAGGACATCATGAAAGCAGTCGTGTGGCATGGAAAGGAGGACGTTCGCGTCGATCAGGTCCCTGAACCGACCCTCCAGAGCCCGACCGATATCATTGTGAAAGTGAGTCTCACCGCGATCTGCGGTTCGGACCTCCACCTTTACGATGACGTCATCCCTTCAATGAATAGCGGGGACATCCTGGGTCACGAATTCATGGGCGAAGTCGTCGAAATCGGCTCGTCCATCCGCAAGCTGCAGGTCGGTGATCGGGTCGTCGTCCCCTTCCCTATCGCCTGCGGTCACTGTTATTTCTGCCAGAACTCCATGCATGCCCTCTGTGATAACTCCAACCCCAACAGGGCCATGGCCGAGAGAATGTACGGGTATTCACCCGCAGGAATTTTCGGCTATTCGCATATGATGGGCGGTTATCCCGGTGGACAGGCGGAATTCGTTCGCGTGCCGTATGGCGACGTCGGTCCCTTCAAAATACCCGACGCGATGAAAGATGAGCAGGTTCTTTTTTTGAGCGATGTTCTGCCGACCGGATACATGGCGGCTGAAAATTGTCAGATCAAGGCCGGAGACACCGTCGCCGTATGGGGTGCGGGCCCGGTCGGACAGTTTGCAGTCCGCAGCGCGCTGCTCCTTGGCGCCGAGCGGGTCATCGTGATCGACCGCTTGCCGGAAAGGCTTGATATGGCTTTAACCCGCGTTCCCGAGGGCCGGGTGATTCCCCTTAATTTCGAAGAATTCGATATTCAGATCGCCCTGCGTGATCTGACCGGCGGCCGCGG